>NZ_CP103834.1:1787500-1910000 GCF_029774175.1 Actinobacillus genomosp. 1
CGTGCCCTTTACGCCCAGTTATTCCGATTAACGCTCGCACCCTCCGTATTACCGCGGCTGCTGGCACGGAGTTAGCCGGTGCTTCTTCTGTGACTAACGTCAATTGAATGTTCTATTAAAACATCCACCTTCCTCATCACCGAAAGAACTTTACAACCCGAAGGCCTTCTTCATTCACGCGGCATGGCTGCATCAGGGTTCCCCCCATTGTGCAATATTCCCCACTGCTGCCTCCCGTAGGAGTCTGGACCGTGTCTCAGTTCCAGTGTGGCTGGTCATCCTCTCAGACCAGCTAGAGATCGTCGGCTTGGTAGGCCTTTACCCCACCAACTACCTAATCCCACTTGGGCTCATCTCATGGCATGTGGCCCGAAGGTCCCACACTTTAATCCTAAGATATTACGCGGTATTAGCTACAGTTTCCCGTAGTTATCCCCCTCCATAAGCCAGATTCCCAAGCATTACTCACCCGTCCGCCACTCGTCACCCAAGGAGCAAGCTCCTTTGTGCTACCGTTCGACTTGCATGTGTTAAGCCTGCCGCCAGCGTTCAATCTGAGCCATGATCAAACTCTTCAATTCAAAAAGTTTAATCGCTCAATATACTGCTTAGCTAAGTTCACTTCCCTTACCTAACCAAGTTAAGTAAAAAGAAAAATATGAATTTCTAGTTTAAGCACCTATTAAGACTTCAAGTTTTAAATAATTTTTTAAAATCAAGTCAATCAACAAGTGCCCACACAGATTGTCTGATATATTGTTAAAGAACGAAAAATAAAGTGGTCGGCGAGATAGGATTTGAACCTACGACCCACTGGTCCCAAACCAGTTGCGCTACCAAGCTGCGCTACTCGCCGTCAGTTACTCATAAGAGTATATTTTAAATGGGGTGGCTAATGAGACTCGAACTCACGACAACCGGAATCACAATCCGGGGCTCTACCAACTGAGCTATAGCCACCATTGCCGATTGAATATTGCTTTGACCACTGGCGCGCTCGACAAGATTTGAACTTGCGACCTTTGGCTCCGGAGGCCAACGCTCTATCCAACTGAGCTACGAACGCTTATGATTTTCATCATCTTGTTTAGTGCGTCGCAACGGAGGCGTATATTATAGATTTTCCTTTTTGTTGTCTAGCACTTTTTGCAAAAAAGTTTAAAAAAATCATTTGTTTGTTTTTAATTTATTCAAAATGAATATTAATTGTCATAATCGGTGCTTTTTAGAGCTGTTTTGTGCAGTAGTAATAGAGAAAACGTAATAAATTAATTTGTCGCCGGCAACGAGTCGGTTGGCTGAATAGACGATATAACCATTCTAAGCCGAGGTCTTGCCAACTTTTCGGTGCTCGTTTTACTTTTCCGACAAATACATCATAAGTGCCGCCTACTCCCATATATAAGCAGTCGGGATATTCTCGTTCGACATCCGCAATAAACATTTCTTGTTTCGGCGACCCCATCGCAACCGTTACAAACTTTGCTCCGCTTTGTTTTATGCGTTTAATAATAAGCGGTTGCTGGCTTTCATCAAAATAACCGTCTTGCGAGCCTACGATATTTACTTGCCAAGCGGTTAATTTCTGTTGAACTTTTGCAAGCGTATCTGCTGTGCTTCCAATTAAAAATACCGGAATACCTAATTCGCCTGCTTTTTGCATTAACTCTTCCCATAAATCCGCACCGGCAATCCGTTCCATTTGTTTAATATGCGGATATTTACGTTTGACCGAACGAACGATACTAATACCGTCCGCATAGTTATATTCCGCATGAGTGAGCAGTTGCCTAATTTCAGGATCCTTCTCACTCATCACCAACTTTTCGGCATTCATTGCAATTAATTTGCCTGTTTTAAGTTGTCCTTTACTCATTAAAAAATCGACAAATTCGGTTTGATTCCTTGCAAGAAGAATATTAATCCCTCGAATTTCAGCCATTGCTATCATTTTTATCTACCTTTGTTCTTGATAATCCAGCTTCAAAGCTAAGCGTAATTAATTTTGCCACGCACCAACATAATAAGAAAACGATACTAAAAAATACCCAGCGAGAAATAAATGCGTCCAGACCTTCTCGTACTAACACAACAAAGTTAAACAAATTCGCCAGGCAATACGCTTGAATAATAGCGGAATAACTTTTGTCCTGATGATATGTTGCATAACTAAATAAACGATCGAAACTTTGAATAATCCAGCCGACCAATGCCATACCGAGAGTTATCATCGGTAATCCGCCCATAATATAGAAAGAACCGAGTAGCGTCGGTGAAATCGCTAACCCCGAGAAATTGCCTAACATCTCCCGTGTGAAATAATTTGCCGTATTGACGATATAAATCGGTTTTGCCTGCCACAACCAATCCGGAATATAGACATAGAAATCTCGAACAATCGGCATTAGTCCTTGAGATTCAACCGGATAACTTAATATCTTGGCTAAATTCTCCCATGGAGAAAACGTATCTCGTGTAAGATATAAAAAAGTAAACAGTGCCTCTGATCCGTTTACCTTTAACCCGTAGCGAACTAAAGCTAATAAAAACATTGCGCCAATCATAACGCAACCGGCAACAACCAAAGCTTTAAACGACACATAATTTTTATAAAGCCCTAACAGGAAAAATAATAGTGCCACCATCGCTAAGTTAGCGCGAGTCCCGCCTACTGCAATATAATTTAAGCCGCCAAGCACAATGCCCAGTATAAGGAAAAACCACCAGACTCTTTTATTTTGATCTAGGAAAAATAAAATTAAGAGTGCCGGCAAGAAAAAATAGAAGAAACGCTTCAGCCAGACGTTTTGAATCGATGCCGAGAATATTTGGCTGTATTTTTCCAATTCAAACAATAGCCAGCCGTTAAGGGATACAAACCAAACTAAACTACCGATAGCCACACATAATAAGAAGCAAGCGGTTAAATTTGCTGATAATTTTGCAAAATTTTGTCGATTTTGCACCGCTTGTTGTTTTTGACGGCGTATTGTTCCGGCAAAAAAGCGATAACTTATCCAATAAATCAAATAACCCGCCAGCATAGCAAACAGGGTGATAAAAAGTATGTCTGGCTCAACTAACGGGCTGTCAAAGCCCAACGCCATTGCCATCGAAAACGGAAAGCCCAGATAAAAAATGACTAAATAAATTAAACTAAACAATAAATGAAATGAAAACGCTTGCTTTTGGTAGTCGCTATAAATGTAAATCGCTATCAGCCATACCGAGAGCAAATAGAAGCCGGTTAATAAAGTATATTCAATCATTACTGAGTTCCGTTAATAATGTCAGCCATTGTTCATTATACTGAGGAGCAAAAAAGCGTATATTGCGTTTATCGCAATCTTGTAGCTGTTGCTTTACTTGCCGCACCTTCGCTATCGTTAATTCATCGCTATACAAAAACGGTACGTTTTCCTTTTGCATATCGATACAAAACGGATTTTCTTTAGTTAGTACCAACGGAACATTTAGTTGAATCAGTAGGCAAATCGTACCGATAGCTTGCTGCCGTTTGAAATAAAAATAGCCTGCATCACACTGCGCCAATAATTGTTGATACCGGATAAAATCCAGTTTTTCCGTCAGTACCTCAACGGTATTTTTAGGGAACAATGCGACCGCTTGTTGTTGAACTTGCTTAATATAGCTTTGATTATTTTCCGGATAACCCATCGGGATAATAATACGCAGATTTTCAGCAAGTCTTTGTTTCAGCTGGGTTAGTGCCGCTAAATGACGATTAGACGTATCTCCGGAATTGCCGAGCAAAATAGTAAACGGCTTATCTTTAGCCGGATCTTGCACAAGCATTTCTTGTTGCGGAGCCATTTTAGTCGGGAAATAAAGGACTCGATCTTGAACATTCTCTCGTTTTAAGTGTTGTTTAGCAAACGCAAGATCGCCGTGCGTTGCCCATAAAACCGGTAACTTTTGCTGCGCTAGACGGCGTAAACGATAAAATAATTTATATTTCCAGCCGCTTGCTTCTTCATATAAATCCGCCCCCCAAATATGCCATACGCAACGACAAGCGGGTAACTTTCCAAACAAAATCGCAAGCCATAACCAAATATTATACTGACCGTGCAAGACAAATTTTGCCGTTTTTGTTTGCTTGGCGGTTTTTACCACCGCCTTCGCAATCGCTTGACGAGAACGGAAAAGCTGCAAATTAAGTTGCGGATATTGCGAAGATAAGTCTGCTTGCCCGACAACATAAAAATAGTGCTGTTGTCCGGCTAATTTGGGCAATAGTTGATCACGAAAAAAATCCAATACCGTTTGGTTATGATGCGGAATATCCGAACCTAGAATATGATAAATAGGGTGCATGATCTCTTTTAAAGTTTGTTTAACTTACTTCATTATAAGCGGGAAACATCAAACAAGCGGTCAAAAACCGCCAAAATCTTACCAATAAAATTAACAATAATTCTCACTAAAATCCACTCATACCCTATTCTAAGTAGAGAACTACGACTAGATCAAATTTCTTGCATTTTTCAAAATTTTCTTCTTTTTATCCATTTTTGTTCTCGCTATGATTTAGCACATTAATTCCTACTATTTTAGTAGGTTATTCATTTTTTTAATTAGTTTGGAGTGATTTTATGTACTGCGTTCAATGTGAACAAACCATGGTAACCCCGATGGGGAACGGTTGTAGTTTCGGTCAAGGTATGTGTGGTAAAACGGCGGAAACCTCAGATTTACAAGACTTATTAATCGCCTGCTTACACAGCCTTTCCGCGTGGGCGTTAAAAGCACGTGAACACGGCATTATCAACCACGATGCGGATAACTTCGCCCCTCGAGCATTCTTCGCCACTTTAACCAACGTAAACTTCGATTCGAACCGTATCGTTGGCTATGCGCAACAAGCATTGGTTTACCGTAATCAACTGATTGCCGAAATTGCTAAAGTTGAAGCAAATCCACAAATTGACCACCCATTAGCGCATATTGAACTCAAAGGTATTTCGATTGATCAACTTGCCGAACAAGCCAAAGAATTTGCATTAGATACTGATCGTGCGGAAATCGGTGAAGAAGTTCACGGCGTGCGTTTATTAGCCCTTTACGGCTTAAAAGGTGCGGCGGCTTATTTAGAACACGCTTATGTGTTAGGCAAATTCGATAACGATTTATATGTGGAATACCACGGCTTTATGTCTTGGTTAGGTACAAAACCAAGCGATTTAAACGAATTACTTGAAAAATCGCTCGCTATCGGTTCAATGAACTTTAAAGTGATGGCAATGTTAGATGCCGGCGAAACCGAAACCTTCGGTAATCCTGTGCCGGCAACGGTTAATATCCGTCCGGTGAAAGGCAAATGCATTCTGATTTCAGGCCACGATTTAAAAGATTTAAAAGAATTATTAGAACAAACTGAAGGCAAAGGCATTAATGTTTACACCCACGGTGAAATGCTACCAGCACACGGCTATCCGGAACTGAAAAAATACAAACATTTAGTCGGTAACTATGGTTCAGGCTGGCAGAATCAACAAAAAGAATTTGCACGCTTCCCGGGGGCGATCGTGATGACTTCAAACTGTTTAATCGATCCGAATGTGGGCGATTATGCCGATCGTATCTTCACTTGTAACATCGTGGGCTGGCCGGGCGTGGTGCATTTAGAAAAACACAACTTTGCACCGGTTATCGAAAAAGCGTTGGAATGTGACGGCTTCCCATATACCGAATTAGAACACTACATCACTGTCGGTTTCGGTCGTAAAACCTTAATCGACGCATCTGATGCGGTGATTGATTTAGTCAAAGCAGGCAAATTAAGCCACGTATTCGTGATCGGCGGTTGTGACGGCGATAAAGAAGAACGCCACTACTACACGGATTTAGCCTATGCGTTACCGAAAGATACTGCAGTGCTTACGCTTGGTTGCGGTAAATATCGTTTCAACAAATTGGATTTCGGGACAATTGACGGCGGCTTACCTCGCTTACTAGACGCAGGTCAATGTAACGACACCTATTCAGCGATTATGTTAGCGGTAACGCTTTCGCAGAAATTAGGAATTGGCTTAAACGAATTGCCACTTTCGATTGTGCTTTCTTGGTTCGAACAAAAAGCGATTATCGTGTTATTAACGCTGTTAGCGCTTGGCGTGAAAAATGTTTATTCAGGCCCAAGCAAACCGGCGTTCTTAAACGAAAACGTGATGAATTTATTACACGAAAAATTCGGTTTAAGCGGTTTAACCACTCCAGAGCAAGATTTCGGTCATATCATCAATAAATAATCGGCTAATTAAAAAGAGCGGTCAAATTTCACAAAATTTTTGCAAATTTCTCAGCAATTTTGACCGCTTGTTGAATGTAAGAACACATTGCGTCCCTACATATATCGAAAGGAACAACAAAATGGCAAATACCAATAAAAACCCTTTATGTATTAATGAATTACAGGTGTATTCAATCGTACAAGAAGCGCCAAATGTCAAAACGATTAACTTTATCGCACAGGATTTCTACCCGTACCAAGCGGGGCAATATGCGTTAGTCAGCATTAAAAACACACCGCATATTACCCGTGCTTACTCACTGTCTTCTACCCCGGGCGAAAGCCGTTTCGTGTCGATTACCGTGCGTGAAATTGAAGGTGGAGTCGGTTCGACTTGGCTCAACAATAACGTGAAAGTCGGTGACCAAGTGTGGTTCTCGAATCCAATGGGCGAGTTTTCTTGCCAACAGGTGTTAGCGAATAATTATTTATTAGTCGGTGCGGGTAGCGGCGTGACGCCAATTATGTCGATGGCTCGTTGGTTATTAGCAAATCGTCCGGAAGTGAATTTAACCGTTATCCATTCGGTACACTCGCCGGAAGATGTGATTTTCAAAGCGGAATGGCAAGAGCTACAAGCTAAATATCCGAAACTCAACTTAGTAATTAACGCTTCGGTCGGAGCAACAGAGGGCTTTGCAAGCGGTCGAATTTCGGCAGAAATTATCAAAAATGTAGTGCCGAATGTGAGCGATTACACTGTGATGACCTGCGGCCCTGAAGCCTATATGACGGCGTTAAAAAATATCGTGCTTGAATTAGGCGTAAGCGAAGATCGATTCTTTACCGAAGCTTTCTTTAATACTGCCTTAGCCGGTGAAATCAGTTCGGATAAGAAAACCACCTTAACCATCAACGGTGCAAAACAAATCACTGCAGAAGTGCCGGTTGGTATGACCCTATTAGCCGCATTAGAAGCACAAGAACAACCGGTGGTTTCCGGCTGTCGCACCGGTTTATGCGGTTTATGTAAAACCAAAGTGACTGGAGGGGAATATGAAGTGGTACACACCGGCGATTTAACCGAAGAAGAAATTGCACAAGGCTATGTGCTAGCGTGTAGTTGCCGCGTCAAAGAAAACGTCTCGGTTTCTTTATAAGTTTTATTAACAAAAAACCTCAAAGGACATCTTTGAGGTTTTTATGTTCTAAGATAGTAACGAAAAGCTAATAAACAGACGAAGAAATAACAACAATAGGTCAATAAATAGGTCTGCACCGCCCCTTCCGCACCATTTAACGGAATCAACCAATGTCCTATCGTAACCAATAACGTTAATTGGCAAATTTCCGCCAACACATACAGTTTTAACGAGGCTTTGGCAATAGCCAAATAACCGAATACATAAGCAATCACTTTAAATATATCGCCGATCAGCTGCCAGATAAATAACGATTCCATCGGTAAAAACTGTTCGGAATATAGGGTCAGAATAATTTCACGCTTTAAGCTAAATACCAGCAAACCGATACCGATTGCAGAAACTCCGACAAATTTAACCGCTTTGATTAATTCACATTTAATGTCGGATTTTTGAATTAATTTAGCGAAGGTCGGTAATAGATATACTGAAAAGACGGCGGTAATGAGTTGTAAATACGCATCGGAAATTTTACTCACACCCTGCCATAAACCGACCGCTTCAATCGAATGAGATTCCACTAATAAATCTCTAAGCAAAATATACGCAAGCGGTAAAGTGATTGCCGTGACTAACACCATCATACTAAATTTAAATAAGTTGCGTGCATATTGCCAATCAAAACCGGGTTCCCAAAAGTGAAAGACGTAGCCCCTCTGTTTTAAAAAATAGCGAGCGGGTAAACAAGCGAGTGCGGGCATCACGGCGAATCCGATTAATGCGCCCGAATAACCGCAGAAGTACAATCCGCCTAAAAAAACGCTAATTGCCAACAATATCCCAACGCTCTGACTGACGGCATTGGCTCGGGCTTGTCGATGTCCTCTCAAAATAGCCAGTAGATAATTACTGTTTGCAATGCCGAGTTGAATTATCCCGGTCGCTACGATAACCGGCTGATATTCTTTGGAATAAAAAATCCATTCACTGATTTTTGCAGAAAATAGGATAAAAACGACCGCTAGTACGGCAGAAAAGCTCAGTACAATCCGACTCGCTGTCGCAAATAATACATATAATTTTTGCGGTTCGTGCTCAAATTCCGCTACATATTTCGTCACACCGTTAAAAATGCCGCCACCGGCAAAAACGCCCAACACGGTAATCAACGTCATAAAATTCGCCGCTTGTCCTAATCCTTCCAGCCCGAATTGCAAGGCAAACAGCTTAACCAGTATTAGGCTAATACCGATTTTAAAAGCCGTGGAACTTGCCGTCCAAACAGCGGTTTTACTCAGTGATCTCATTGCGTAAGAAATTCCAATATAACGGGAATAATTCTATCTAATTCTTGCGGTTGTAAATTGTAGAATAAAGGTAAACGCACCAAGCGTTCGCTTTCCGAGGTGGTGAAACGATCTTCACCGACAAATCTGCCGTATTGCCGACCGGCGGGACTAGAGTGCAACGGCACGTAATGAAAGACTGCCAAAATTCCGTGTTGCTTTAACCAGTCGATAAACGCATTGCATTCACTCATATCCTGCCATTTCAGATAAAACAGATGTCCGTTTTGTTCACATTCTGGTGGACAAGTCGGTAAGCTAACACGCCCTTGTTCGGCAAACGGACGTAAAACTTCAAAATAACGTTGCCAAATGGCTAAACGGGTTTGTTTAATTTGTTGGGCCGCTTCCAGTTGAGTATATAAATAAGCGGCTTGTAATTCCGACATTAAAAAACTGGATCCGAGATCACGCCAAGTATATTTATCCGTTTCGCCGCGGAAGAACTGGCTACGGTTTGTGCCTTTTTCTCGGATCACTTCCGCTCGGGCAATAAATCGATCATCATTAATCAATAAAGCTCCGCCTTCTCCGCCGGCACTATAATTCTTAGTTTCATGAAAACTATAACAACCGAAATGTCCGATAGTGCCTAATGCTTTACCTTTGTAAAAAGACATTACCGCTTGTGCCGCATCTTCAATCACATACAATCGATACTTTTCGGCAATCGCCATAATTGTATCCATTTCACAGGCGATACCGGCGTAATGCACCGGCACAATCGCTTTAGTTTTTGCTGTAATTGCCGCCTCAATTTTCGTTTCATCAATATTCATCGTGTCCGAACGAATATCGACAAACACAATTTTTGCCCCACGCAACACAAAAGCATTGGCGGTCGAAACGAAGGTATAGCTCGGCATAATCACTTCGTCACCGGCTTGAATATTGACTAACATCGCCGCCATCTCTAATGCTGCGGTACAAGAGGGCGTCAGCAATGCTTTTGCCGTACCGCATTGATTTTCCAGCCACTGCTCGCAACGTCGGCTATAAAAACCGTCACCGGATAATTTACTGCTTGCCATCGCTTGTTGCATATAAGCAAGCTCCGTACCGACAATCGGCGGTTTATTAAAAGGAATCTGCATACATTATTTCCGATAGAACCAATAAGAAGTCGATAGCATTTTCGCCCCTTGTTTTAAATAGGCATTAATTGCTGGCAAATTACCGATTTGGGTCGCTACTAACAGAACCTCCGCCCCTTGCTGTTTCGCCCAATTTTGTGCCGCTTGTAACAATATAGTCGCGATCCCTTGTCGTTGGTAAACAGGCGATACCGCTAATAATCCGATTCGAGCCTGTTCACCGACTAAACGCAAACTAATTCCACCTTGAATTTGACCGCTTGCCGTTTTTAAAACAAAGCAAAGTTGATCAAACTCTCCCCGTACCGCACGGGCAATCCAAGTACGGTAAAAACGTTGATTTTCCGCTGCTGAAAACCAAGGTTCTCGAAAGCGACTTGTCGGAAAAGCTTGTCCGAATAGGGCTTCTAATTCGGCAATATTTTCAGTAGTTGCTACTTGGCAAGCGGTGGTTTTTTCTTGATATTCGGCAAGACTAAAGCAAAACTCAATTTCGCCTTCCACAAATTGAAAACCTTGAGTTTGCAAGTGTTGAATTTGCAAGTAATCTTGAGCGGCAACTTTCGCTTGTACAATCGGGCGACCAAAGAAATCCGATAGCCACGGATCCGGCAAATATTGCTTCATTATTTTATCCATATCCCTTTTGTATCAATTACCCACTGCTGCACAATACTATCGGACGAGATGTTTTTAAATGCCGAATGATCGACTAATAGCACGAAAATATCCGCCTGCTGATTCGCTTGCTCAAACCCGACTAGCTCAACTTTTCCCATCAGAGATGGTGGCAATTCCTTAATATGCGGTTCCACCGCCAATATTTGTCCTAAATGCCAATCGGCGAGATATTGAGTAATCTCCAGTGCCGGGCTGCCTCTTAAATCATCAATATCCGCTTTAAATGCCAAGCCTAAACAGGCAATCGTCACCTCATTCGGCGCACAATTTTTACTGGTTACGCAATCTGCCAGTAGTTGTTTTACTTTTTCGATAACCCATTGAGGTTTGCTATCGTTTACTTCTCGAGCAGTGCGAATTAAACGGGCTTGTTCAGGCGTTTTTTCCACAATAAACCACGGATCGACCGCAATACAATGTCCGCCGACACCCGCCCCCGGTTGCAGGATATTGACACGCGGGTGACGATTTGCCAATCGGATCAGTTCCCACACATTTATATTGAGCTTATCGCAAATCATTGATAATTCGTTGGCAAACGCCAGATTTACATCACGGAAGCTGTTCTCGGTTAATTTGCACATTTCCGCCGTGCGAGCATCCGTAGCAATACATTCGCCTTTGACAAAAATTCGGTATAAATCGATCGCTTGTCGGGTTGATTCCGCGGTAAGTCCGCCAATAACCCGATCATTTTCAAATAATTCAATCATCACTCTGCCCGGTAGCACTCGTTCCGGACAATAAGCAATATAAATGTCAGAACTTTCCTCATATTTAGTGGGAAAACGCAGATCAGGACGAGCTTTTTGCAACCATTGAGCTAATTGTTCCGTAGTACCGACCGGCGAAGTCGATTCCAATACAATCAAATTTCCTTTGACTAAATACGGCGCAATCGCTTTCACCGCTTGTTCAATATAATGCAAATCGGGTTGGTGATGGTGTGAAAGGGGCGTTGGTACGGCAATAATAAACGCATCGGCAGGGGCGGGAGTTTGGGTTGCAAAAAGTAACCCGTTTTCCACCGCTTGTTTGACTGCATTCTCAAGTTGCGGCTCAACAATATGAATCCGACCTTGATTAATTTTTGCTACGACTTCGGAATTAATATCTACCCCTTGAACCGACTTACCTCGCTGTGCAAAAGCAACGGCTGTCGGTAAACCGATATAACCGAGTCCGATAATCGCAATTCGATTAAACATATTCATCTGGTATTTTTCTCGTTTTACTTTATGCTGTCTGCCAGCAAAACAGGCTTTGTCTTTTCTAAGTACAAAGCCTGCCGACTAACTCAATACTTGTTTCAGTACATCAACAATATATCGGCAAGCATTATCTTGTTCATAAGGATTTTTAGCCTGCGCCATGGTTTGATAAACCTGCTGCTCGGTTAAAAGCAGTGTGACCTGTCGCACAATATTTTCAACCTCCGTACCGACTAAACGAACCGTACCTGCCGTTATCGCTTCCGGACGTTCGGTAGTATTACGCATCACCAGCACCGGTTTATTTAATGCGGGGGCTTCTTCTTGAATACCACCGGAATCGGTCAATATCAAATAGGCGCGTTTCATTAAATAGACAAACGACAAATATTCCTGCGGTTCGATTAAGAAAATATTTTCCACTCCGGAAAGTAAGCGGCTGACTGTTTTGCGGACGCAAGGGTTTAAATGCACCGGATAAACAATCTGTACGTCATTATGTTGCTTTGCAACGGTTGCTAATGCGGCGCAGATATGTTCCAACCCTTCGCCGAAACTTTCTCGACGATGTCCCGTCACCAAAATCAGCTTTTTCCGATCATCCAAATATTGATAATGTTGCTTAAGGCTTTCTATTAAACTTTGATCGTTTTGGATTCGAGCCGATACGCAATGTAACGCATCAATCACCGTATTACCCGTTACCCAAATCTTATCGGAGGCTTTATGTTCTTGTAATAAATTAAGGCGAGCTTGTTCGGTCGGAGCAAAATGATAATCGGCTAATACAGCGGTCAGACAACGATTAGCCTCTTCCGGAAACGGTGCATAGCGGTCACCGCTACGCAAGCCCGCTTCGATATGTCCGACCGGAATTTGATGATAATAACAAGCCAGTGCGGCGGCAAAAGTAGTGGTGGTATCACCGTGTACTAAAACAATATCCGGACGATAGCGTGCGAACAGATCTTTCAGCGATTGTAAAATTCGTACGCTGATGTCGGTTAGATCTTGCCCGACTTGCATAATATTTAAATCAAAATCGGGCCGAATGGCAAAGAGGTTCAAGACTTGATCAAGCATTTCACGATGCTGACCGGTTACACAAACCTTTGCCTCAAAACCGGTATCCTCCGCTAACAGCTTTGCCAGCGGAGCCATCTTGATTGCTTCCGGTCGTGTACCGAATATGGTGAGAATTTTAATTTTTTTCGGCATCTGTCGATTTTTTACGTAACAATCCCGTCATTGAAACGATAATCATACCGAGCAATAAACCGCTTAATGCTCCAATCATCATCCATAACGATTGATTCGGGGAATCAGCCGCTAAAGGGACGCTTGGTGTTTTTACCAATCTAAATGCGGTTAATTGATCATCTAACGGCTGAACGGAACGCATTAAATTTAGCTTACCGTTCCAATCTTGAGTCGCAATTTGATTACCTTGCTGCGTTGCTCCGAGTTTAATCTCCGCCGCACTTTTAATTTGCTGAAAAAGATTTTTCCACTTGGCGACAAGTTCGGCATTTAAAGTCTGTTTCGTTTGCTGATTGGCAAAGGTAATAAAGTCACTTAATAACTTATGCGCTTCTTCCGGATTTTCAGAATTGACACTCAACCGATCAAAAGGCTGTGTTTTGCTCGCAGCTTGAAAAACAAACTGATCCGCTAAACGTTGCGCCGTTGTCGCTATCGGCTGATTCGCCAACTGTGCTTTCAGCTTAACCGTTTCCGTCTGTGCAAGAAATGCGACTAATACGTCCGGAGAGATTAAATTACGTTTAAATTCGTTATAGCTGCCTTGCGTGGCTAAATCCTCCGCTTTACGTCCCACTTCCGGCGCGAGAGAGAATGCACCTTTTTCATCCGAGATAACATGATAGCTCACACTATCTCCGCCGTTTAAAAAAGTATAAGTGGAAAAAAGCGTATAATAATTACCTAATTCCAATACTTTCGGCGGTTCAAATTCGGCGGTCGCTTTCCATATCGGCGTTTGTAGCGAACTCAAGCCGAATCCGCCGGCAACCCCAATCACAATACACAGTATCAAAGTGAATAAATAACGTAATAACATAAATAATCCTAAACTGTTTGAGTCGCAGTACTCAATTTACTCATTACCGATTCTGAGTTTTCTTTTCGCTCTACGTTTCATACGGCGAATAAAACGCGTCACACGCCACGCATGGGTAATCGAATAGGCATAAATAAAAAATAAACCGATAAAGCCAATCGTCATCAGCCATTGGTTCCAATAATAATATTCGCCTAATACGCCGATGGTAGAACAAATCGCCGCACCGAAAGTAATCACTGCCAATGCTTGCCGAGAAGTCAAACCGGCACGCATCATTAAATGGTGTAAATGTAAGCGATCGGGTCTAAACGGGCTTTTGCCCTTTTTCAAGCGACGAATAATGACCGCCACCATATCAATCAGCGGTACGGCAATCAGCCATAAACCGGTAATCGGGCTAATCGTATGCCCTTGACCTTGGGTGCTGAGTAACAGAATCCAAATAATGGTGAAGCCAATCAGGGTACTGCCAGAATCGCCCATAAACACTTTCCATTTGGCACCGAATACACTGAGGTTAAACATCGCATACGGAATTAATACGACAATAATCGCAAAACACCAATACGCCAACGTATATTGCTCATCCAGCCACATCAGCACGCCGATCCCGGCAAAACTGGCACTGGAAAGTCCGGCTAATAAGCCGTCGATACCGTCCACCATATTAAACGCATTAATCACGCCAATCGTGACAAACACGGTAAAAATAATGCCGAGGATCCCAAGCTCAATACTAAACGGCGCAATCACTTGCCCTAAGCTATCCAAAGAAAGCCCGTTATAAATCATCAGACCTGCCAAACCGGCTTGAATTCCGGCTCGTAAAAACGGGCTTACATCAAAACGATCGTCCAACACCCCGATCACTAACAAAATAGTAACCGCTGCAAGATACAGCCAAGGTAAACGCATATCTTGCCATTCCATAAAATAGAAGGTCAGATTACCTAAAAAAAGTGCAATCCCACCGATTAGCGGAATTAAGCCTTGGTGACGTTTACGGAAGTTCGGTTTATCAACTAAACCGATTTTTTCCGCAACCGGTCGCATAAAAATCAGACTGGCGAACGACACCACAAAAACAGCAATAAAAGTAAGCCACATAAGGGGTTTACTCCCTCAAAATCAATAGAAAAAAGTATGTAAAGAATATCACAAAGGCAAGGACTCTCAAATTTTTTTAGGTTATTTGGGCTTTTTTTTATAAAATGGATAAATATAAAGTTTGCTTTATTTCGTTTAAGAATAACTTTAGAAAATCCATTACATACTTTCTCTATTATTGTTCTTTGCTTCGCCAAAGAAAAGTAACCAAAAACAAGCGGTTATTTTTAAACTATTTTTTGTAAAGCGGAACCTTGTCGATCAACGCTATTCAGAATTTCAATTTAAGGAATCATTTATGTCTAAATCAGAACAATTGTTTGAAAAAGCTCAGAAAGTTATCCCCGGCGGGGTAAATTCGCCGGTGCGTGCATTTAAAGGTGTCGGCGGAACACCGGTATTTATCCAAAAAGCGGAAGGTGCATATATTACCGATTCGGACGGTAAAAAATATATTGATTATGTCGGTTCTTGGGGGCCGATGGTATTAGGCCATAATCACCCAGCAATTATTGATGCGGTATTGAAAGCGGTGCCGAACGGTTTAAGTTTCGGTGCGCCGACCGAAAGCGAAATTACTCTCGCTGAATTGGTCACCAAATTAGTCCCTTCTATCGAATTAGTCCGCATGGTCAGCTCAGGTACCGAAGCAACCATGTCAGCAATTCGTTTAGCACGCGGTTATACCGGCCGTGACAAAATTATTAAATTTGAAGGCTGTTACCACGGACATTCCGATTCGCTGTTAGTAAAAGCCGGTTCCGGCGCATTAACTCTCGGTCAGCCAAGCGGTCCGGGTGTACCTGCCGATTTTGCGAAGCACACGCTCACTTGTACTTACAACGATTTAGATTCGGTAAAAACCGCTTTCGAACAATATCCAAATGAAATTGCCTGTTTAATCGTAGAACCGGTTGCCGGCAATATGAACTGTATTCCGCCGAAAAATGATTTCTTAAAAGGTTTACGTGCTTTATGTGATCAATACGGTGCGGTGTTTATTATCGATGAAGTGATGACAGGTTTCCGTGTCGCATTAGGCGGTGCGCAAGCCTATTACGATGTTAAACCGGATTTAACCACACTCGGTAAAATTATCGGCGGCGGTATGCCGGTGGGTGCGTTTGGCGGTAAAAAAGAAATTATGGAATACATTGCACCGACAGGGCCGGTATATCAGGCAGGTACGCTTTCAGGTAACCCAATTGCAATGGCGGCCGGTCTAGCTTGTTTAACCGAACTCTCCAAAGCGGGTAATGAAGAGAAACTTGCCGCACAAACCAAAACATTGGCGGAAGGTTTAAAAGCTCTGGCGGCAAAACATAACATACCGTTTACCGCTCAATATGTCGGCGGTATGTTCGGTTTATTCTTTACCGAGCAGACGGAGGTCACGAATTTCCAAGAGGTAATGAAGTGCGATGCGGAAAAATTCAACCGCTTCTTCCATTTAATGTTGGAACAGGGCGTATATCTTGCCCCAAGCGCATTTGAAGCGGGCTTTATGTCTCTTGCACATAGCGATGAAGATATTCAAGCGACTCTAGCGGCGGCTGACAAAGCGTTTGCCCAATTATAATTAGCCTATTTATCCGCCCTCAATACGTAATTTGATATTGAGGGCGGATTGTTCTCTAAACTAAAAAAATATACGGCAATATATTCATAATACCGGCGGTCGTTACCGCTAAGAGCAACTTCGATAAACCGAACATTAATCCCTGATTTTCCCCTCTATCTAATTTAACCAACATATTGGCAAGTGCCGTATTCGCAAATAATCCGACCAAAGCGAAAATAGCTAAATATAAAAATGCGGTAATTTCGGAAAGATATTCGAGTGCGTAAAACCACGGTACAATCAATAAAGCAATTAACAATGGGGCAATATAATTCAGTTTTACCACACCAAAATTAATATGACGCGAAAAACCGCTTTGCAATAGTACGGCGATTAAATTATTGATAAAAAACGCAATCGGAACCAGTTCTTGTCTATCTAACAATTCGGTAAAAATATACGGAAAAATCACATAAAAAGCCGAACTCATGCCTAACGGAATAAATAGCAATAAATGTACGAAAATAAACCGCTTGTTAATCACTTCTTTAAACTGCGTGAAGCGAAAAGGTGCAAAACGAAAATCACACTTTCTTCTCGGCATCATTTGCCACATAAAAAGTAACATCATGACTTCGATCGCACAGCAGCACCAAATTAACCATTCCGCTTTTTGATAATGAATAAACGGAATGGAAACTAACGGTGCAACCATCGATGCCATACTGGAAATTTTAAGGAACTTACCCTGCGCCTTAGTTTTAGACGAATACTCATCATCCGCATTAGAAAGCAAAAACGCTCGTGCATTGGTACTGAACAACGTGCTGCCTAAACCAAAGCAAAAGGTTGCCAACAGCAATAAGCTGTAGTGATTTATCGTGAGTAATAAAATATAACCCAACGAATCAAGTAAACAACCGAACATCATCACCGACGTACGCCCGTAGCGATCTCCCCATGAACCGGCGAATAGCGAAAAAGCCTGGCTGGCAAAAACTAATAAAGAAAATGCACTGGCAATTTGTGCCGTATCAAACCCTTTGTGTTTCATTAAATAAATAAAGAACACACTTTGCATAGCCGTATAGGCAAGCCCGGAAAAAAAACGTCTCCATAAAATAATATTCTGCACATTCATACTTTATATCCTTATTTTGCTATGCAGATCGAAAATCTCTCTTACGAATACCCAATACAAATAACGAACTAAAATAGACAATCGCCGCCAGTACGATTAACCAAACTAACCAATATACTTTTAACCAAGTACTCATCGCATGCCAACTTGCGATACTCGGAGAAAAATAAGCGACTAACGCCCCCATCAAACAAGCCGAAATCGCCACTTTCAATACGAATATACCGGTTTTAGCCGTTACTTTATACACACCGGTTTTAGCAAGACCGCGATAAAGTAACGACGCATTCACCGCTGCAGAAAGTGCCGATGCCATTGCTAAACCTAAATAGCCGAACGGAATTGCCAATACGCCGAAACAGATATTACAAATGGTTGCGATAATGCCGATTTTGACCGGTGTTTTGGTATTTTGGCGGGCATAGAAGCCGTTTGCCAAAATACTGATTAACATATAACTGTTCAAGCCTAAGCACATAATCCATAATGCGTTAGAGGTGGCTACCACATCCGATAAACCGAATTTGCCTCGCATAAAGATGGTCATCATTAACGGTTGCGCCAATATGGCGATACCAATCATTGCAGGAATACCGAGTAATAACACCATTCTCACGCCCCAATCCATTGTGCCTTGAAATTCCAACGCACGTTGCGCTTCATCAATCTCTTTCTTTTTCGCAATACGCGATAAACTTGGCAACACAACCGTAGAAATCGCAATACCGAATAGTCCGAGCGGAAATTCGATTAAGCGGTCGGAATAATATAACCACGTAATCGAACCGGTCACTAAAAAGCTGGCAATCACTTGATTGATTAACAAATTGAATTGAGTCACAGAAACCCCGAACAATGCCGGAAGCATTAAGTTACGGACTTTAGCGACCCCTTCATCTTTCCACGCCCATTTCGGTTTAACCAGTAAACCTTCTTTTTTCATAAACGGAATTTGGAATAAGAATTGCAACAAGCCGCCGAGAAAGATCCCCCAAGCTAAGGCAACATCGGGTTGTTCGAAGTAATCTGCACCGAATAACGCCATACTGATCATCGCAATATTCAGTAATACCGGCGAAAACGCCATCACCCCAAACTTACCAATGGTATTTAATACCGCACCGGACAGTGCGACAAAGGTAATAAACCATAAATAAGGGAAAGTGATTTTCAGTAATAATGAAGCTTGGGTAAATTTTTGTGCGTCCGGGCCGTCATTGACCCAATCCATAAACCAACCGGTACCGAATAAGGCGGCGACTACAGGCGAACCAATCATTGCCACTAAAGTGACAATCGTGACTAAACCGCCTAGTGTACCGGACACTTTTGCGACAAATTCACGAGTTTTGTCTAAATCGTTATCGGCGTTATATTCGGCAAGTACCGGCACGAACGCCTTTGAAAATGCGCCTTCCGCAAATAAGCGGCGTAAAAAGTTCGGAATACGGTTGGCAAACAGAAATACGTCCGACATCGCTCCGGCACCGAGTAAGCCGGCGATCACCACATCACGCACGAGTCCGAGAACTCGAGAAATCAAGGTCATTGAACTGACAATCATGCCCGACTTTAAAAGTTTTTTGCTCATAAGCGTTATAAATTCATATCAAAATTAAAGTATAGCAGTTTAACAAAAGGGCTTTGAATACGTTATCGGAAACGCCGCATAAGTTAAACTTTTCTTGATCTTAATCGCGGTTTGTTACAAGCGGTTCGTTTTTATCCATTTTTTACAAAAATCTCTCAAGATCCGACCGCTTATCCTAAGATCCCCATAGAAATTGCACGGAATTTTATCAGTTTGTTATAGGAAAATCAGAAAAAAACTGATAAAATCTCCGCCTATCGTTTTCTTACTAGCAAAACGGTGTTATTTTCAAGCACGTGTCTCGTTGAAAATGAATTTAAACTATCGATAGCTAAACATAAACCAAAGTTTATGTTTTTTAATTTTTACACAGATATTTTAGGAGTTTGACCTTGGCTAATATCAAGTCAGCAAAAAAACGTGCGGTTCAATCTGAAAAACGCCGCCAACACAACGCAAGCCAACGCTCAATGATGCGTACTTTCATCAAGAAAGTATATGCAGCGGTAGCGGCAGGCGATAAAGCAGCTTCACAAGCGGCTTTCGTTGAAATGCAAAAAGTAGTGGACCGTATGGCATCTAAAGGCTTAATCCACGCTAACAAAGCAGCTAACCACAAAGCAAATTTAGCAGCTCAAATCAAAAAATTAGCGTAATTGCTTTTTGTATAAAAGAACCGACCAAATGGTCGGTTTTTTTATCTCTGTTTTCCGCTACAGGAAGAACGTACCTAATTGGAATAATTTCTCAATTTCCCCAACTTGTTTTTTCTCATTTACAAAAATAATCACGCTGTCGTTTTCTTCGATTTCCGTTGATTTATGCGCAATTAATACTTCGTCACGACGCACAATCGCACCGACAACCGCACCTTGCGGCAATTTTAATTCTCGAACCGCTCTGCCGACTACTTTTGATGATTCCTTATCACCATGTGCAATCACTTCAATACATTCCGCTTGTCCCTGTTTGAGCGAAGCGACTTGTACAATATCACCTTTACGTACGTGGCTAGATAAGGCGGAAATAGTCGCCTGTTTTGGAGAGAGAGCAATATCAATCGTACCGCCTTGGATCAAATGAAGATATGCGTTGCGCTGTACTAACACAATCGCTTTCTTTGCACCTAAACGTTTTGCCAGTAATGCCGACATAATATTAGCTTCATCGTCACCGCTTAACGCAAGAAACAAATCGATATTCTCAATATGCTCTTCAAACAATAATTCCTGATCTGAAGCATCACCGCACAATACCAACGTTTTTTCCAATTTCTCCGCCAGTTTTTCCGCACGTTTCGGATCTCGTTCGATCATTTTCACGCTATATTGTTCTTCAAGATCCTTCGCCAGCCCCATACCGATACTACCGCCACCGACGATCATGACTCGCTTATGCGGTTTATCCAAACGTTGCAATTCGCTCATCACCGCTTTTATATTATGGGTCGCACAGATAAAGAACACTTCATCACCGGCTTCAATAATCGTTGAACCTTGTGGCAAAATCGCACGTTCTTGACGGAAAATCGCAACAACACGCGCTTCTATATAAGGTAAATGATCACGTAAAGCGGAAATCGGATAGCCGACTAACGGTCCGCCGTAGTAGGCTTTCACACTGACTAAGCTGACTAATTCATTGGCAAAATGCGCTACCTGCAACGCACCTGGATAGTTAATCAGGCGCAAGATTTCTTTTTTAACCAAAACTTCCGGGGCAATAATATGGTCGATTGGTAACGCCGCATCATTAAACAGCTGTTCCTTCTCTCGCACATAATCGGAATTACGGATACGAGCGATCTTAGTCGGAATATGAAACAAGGTATGTGCAATTTGACAGGCAATCATATTGGTTTCGTCACTTTCGGTAACCGCTACCAATAAATCCGCATCACTTGCTCCGGCATCACGTAAAATTCGCGGCGATGCGCCGTTGCCTTTTAATACTTGCAAATCGTGCTTATCTTGCAACGTGTTCAAACGACTTTGATCATCATCGATCAACGTAATATCGTTATCTTCACTCACTAAGTTTTCTGCAAGGGTCGAACCGACCTGACCCGCACCTAAAATAATAATTTTCATCTTAAAATCCAATCGCCGAAAGATAAATAAACCTTTATCTTAAGGCAATTTATTGTTTAATTAATTTCGCATAAAAGAAACCGTCACCACCCTGCTCTTGTGGGAAAAATTGCTTCATTGTAGTTTTTTCGCCGTTGAAATCCATTTCCGCTAATACCGCATCCGAATGGCTTTCGACAAAACGAGTAATTTGCTCACTATTTTCCTGCGGCAATACTGAGCAAGTCGCATAAACCAATACGCCGTTCGGTTTTAATCTTGCCCAAAGCGCATTGAGGATTTTTGCCTGTAACGCCACCAATTCGGCAATATCGCTTTCTTTACGTAACCATTTAATATCCGGATGACGGCGAATAACACCGGTTGCAGAACAAGGCGCATCGAGCAAAATACGATCAAACATTACATTATCGTCTAACCACTCCGCCGGTTTGGAAGCATCACCGCAAATCACTTTTGCCGTTTGTCCGAGACGTTCCAAATTCTCACGTACACGTTTTAGACGACTTTCTTCAATATCTAACGCAATCACATTCGCTTGCGGTGCGACTTCCAAAATATGCGTAGTTTTGCCGCCCGGTGCGGCGCAAGCGTCTAAAATTAATTCGCCGTTTTGTGCTTCCAGCAACGTTGCCGACCATTGCGCATGCGCATCTTGCACCGTTGCCCAACCTTGTTCAAAATTCATCAATTTATGCACCGGCACCGGATTGGCTAACAAAATTGCCGATTCAGGCACGCAAGCGGTCGTATTTTCCGGACTTTTTGCCACTAAATCGCCTAACAATACGCGGTAATCTTGCGGTTTAATCTGCTGAATATTACTACGAATCCACATCGGCGGACGCTGATTATTCGCTTCAATAATCTCTCGCCAATTCGGATAGGCTTTTTTCAGCTTGTTCACAAACCATTCCGGGTGAAGCGTTTGCCAGTTTTTATCGAATTTAGCTAATAACGCCTCTTTTTCACGTAAGAAACGACGTAGCACGCCATTGATAAGCGATTTCAAAGTATCTAATTTTAGCGACTTTGTCGCATTAACCGCTTCATCAACCGCCGCAAATTCCGGCACTCGCATATAAAGCAACTGATAAAGTCCGACTAATAACAGGCAATGCACCAAACGCGTTTTACCTTTTAACGGTTTTTCCACCGCTTGCGCAATGACAGCTTCAAGACGAGGTAAAGTACGGCAGACACCAAAGGTAATCTCTTGTACCAGCGGTAAATCTTTCGCTTCTAATTTTGCTTGCGCTTCGGGAATTAAGGTGGCAAGCGATTTGCCTTGATCGAGTACTTGTAAAATAATTTGTGCGGCAACCGCACGGGCATTTTGTTTTTTCATTAATTTATTCTTATCAGAAGGTATCTTGATCACGTAATAAATGAATATTACCTTTTCGTCTTAAAAAGCCCGAGCGGTCAAAATATTCGATCAGCTGAACGGTTAATTTACGTCCCCACTGAATTTCATCACGTAGCTGATTCACTGAAACAGATCCGTTTCGTTCTACAATCTCTTTCACTAATTGAGCCAGTTCGATCATTCTCTCGCTGAGCAAGAAACGATCTTTCACAATCGGAATTAAGTAGCCTAATTTACCGGCTTTATAGAGCAAGTTTCGCATTTCGGTTTCATCGCAACATAATTCCGTTGCAATATCACGCACCCAAAGCGCTTCATTTTTGCTTTCGAACAGCGGTCGAATTTGTTGCCAAAGTTGCAATTCCTCCGCCGAAAATTCGATACGATGATTCGGTAAATGAACCCAACCTCGGGTTTGTGCCAGCTGTTTGTTTTCGATTAAGTCGTCAATAAATTGATAAGCCAGTTGTTCCGGCTGATCTAATGCGGCAATACGATATAATCTCGCTTTGGTTACGCCTAATTGGTCATTGTGATTTTGATGATACTCGGTAAGTTTTTCGATAATACTTTGCTGAATGCGTTGCTTAAATTCAGCGGTAAAAATCCATTTCGACTGCACATCAAAACCGAGTTTTGCCAAATCTTGCGTAAAACATTGCTCACGCCATAATAACGTATCGAGCTGCTCCGCTCTATTCTTTAAGTAAAGCGGGATTCTCTGCACATAAGCGGTCGTTTTTGCCAACTCTTTTACTAAGGCAAGGCGTTGCTCTGTTCGCTTATAGCGTTTCGGCGAATCAATTTCCAAGACTTCCGCCCCAGCCAATGTTTGACTGTCATCACCGCTACGAATAATCAGTTTATCCGTCACGGTCATTGCTAACGGCACATCGAAAATAATTTCTGCAAAAGTTTCACTATTTTTAACCGCTTGTTTTTCGGTTAAGAGATTCAACTTGCCGGTGACGTGCGAAGCAAAATGGTATAAATGCACAATATGATTTTCTTTTAGGTTTTGTGCCGTATGCATTTTAACCGTAATTCTATCGGTAAACTGCGGCATAAACTCGGTAATCCAATCACCGCGCTGTATCTGCTCTTTTTCCGCGTTGGCAAGATTCAAAGCTAAACGTTGCCCTGCCGTACCGATTTCCGCCGTCTGATTTTGTGCGTGAATTTGCTTAATTCTAACTTTTTGACCGCTTGATAAATAAAACTCGTCACCGATTTTAACTTTACCCGCCACCGCCGTTCCGGTTACGACCAAACCGGCACCTTTAATATTAAATACTCGGTCAATCGCATATCTAAACGGTTTTTCAAGATGTGATTGTTGTCGGCTTAACTGAATTAATTGATTTCTTAATGCTTCTATACCTTGTCCGGTTACCGCAGAGGTCAAGAAAAACGGTGCGTCAGATAGAAACGGATAAGTCGCTTTAATTTTCGTAATAAGTTGTTCGGCTTGTTCCGCCGCCACTCGATCCACTTTCGTCAAGACCACTAAGATATTGGTAAAATTCAACAAACGCAGAATTTCCAAATGCTCTGCAGTTTGCGGCTTAATCCCTTCTTCCGCCGACACAATCAATAACGCATTTTGTACGCCGCCCAGCCCGGCAAGCATATTCGACAAGAATTTTTGGTGTCCCGGCACGTCAATAAAGCCGAGAATATCATCTTCAATCGGTAAATAGGCATAACCTAAATCTATCGTTAAACCGCGCTTTTTTTCTTCCGGTAAATGAGCGGTATTGGTGCCGGTTAAGGCTTGTAACAAGGTCGTTTTACCATGATCCACGTGTCCGCTTGTAACAAAAATCATGCTTCCTCCAACATATTTAGCAATTGTTCAAATTGTGCCGCCGAACGCACATCCAACCAAAATTTTTGCTGGGCAAATCGCCCGATTATCGGACTGGGTAAGGCTTTAAATTTTTTTTCTAATTCAAGTAAATCACTCTGTTTCTCGGCAAAAACCGTGACCGCTACCGAAGCTAAGGTTTCGGTCGGCAATGCTCCGCTGCCGATTTGTGCAAGGCTCGGTTCCACTTGCAAAATATAGCGAGAATCCAACCGCTTATTCAATACCGCTTTTAAACGTTCCGCTTTGGTTTGCAAGGTCGCAATAGATTGCGTTAATAAATTAAACGTCGGTAATTCATCGGTTAATTTTTCCGGGAAAAGATAATGACGAAGTGTCGCTTCCAACCCAGATAAGATTACTTTATCGCAACGTAGCACTCTCTTAAGCGGATGCGATTGCAGTTCGTCAATCAATGCTTTTTTGCCAACAATAATACCCGCTTGCGGCCCACCTAGCAGCTTATCACAAGAAAACGACACCAAATCAACGCCGGCAGCCACTTTCTGTTGTACCATCGGTTCGGCCGGCAAGCCGAGTGCCACCATATCCGTCAGCGAACCGCTACCTAAATCACTGATAACCGGCAAATCAAATTCTTTTGCCAATTCAACTAACTCTTCTTCCGAAACCGATTTGGTAAAACCTTGAATATGGTAGTTACTGGTATGTACTTTCATTAAAAAAGCGGTATTTTCATTAATCGCATTGCGATAATCCCGTAAATGAGTACGATTGGTCGTGCCGACTTCAACTAATTTACAGCCGGCTTGCGCCATAATATCCGGAATGCGAAACGCTCCGCCGATTTCCACCAGCTCGCCGCGAGAAACAATCACTTCTTTACCTTGCGCAAATGTGGCTAACATCAATAAGACCGCAGCGGCATTATTATTGACGATACAGGCTGCTTCCGCACCGGTAATCAGTTGAATTAATTGAGAGATATACAGATCTCGATGGCTGCGTTTCCCTTCGTCGATATCAAATTCTAACGCAACGTTATTTCGCATCGCATTAGCGGCGGCGGAAATCGCATTTTCCGACCACAGCCCTCGCCCTAAATTGGTATGTAGCACCGTACCGGTCAGATTAAACACGGTTTTGCTGGATACCATACGCTTTTTTTGCAGATTTTGCTCAATCAAGCTAAAAATAGAAGACTGTTCGTTCATAAACGCAGGTAAACATTGCTGTTTAATAATCTGTTCACGTGCGTTTTCTATCAATGTACGCGCTTCTTGAACAAAGGCTTGATGTCCGAATCTTTCAATTAAATCAATACCTTGAGGGTTTTTCATCAATTTGTCGATAGCGGGAATGGTACGGAATAATTTTTGCATAATAAAAAATGTTAAGAAATTTTGGACAATTCTAATAAATAAAGTAGAATACCGCTACTCTTTAAAGGAAGCGAGTCATCTCCGGTGAGGTGGCAGGACTTCAAATCCTGTTGAGGACGCCAGCGTTCTTGGGTGGGTTCGACTCCCATTCGCTTCCGCCAATTATTTTCAATTCTATGACCAAATCTATTTGTATCATCACAGGCAGTACCCTCGGTGGAGCGGAATACGTTGCCGACCATCTCGAAAGTTGTTTAAAAGCACAAAACTTTACCGTTGAATTATTTAACCAAGCGACCTTAGCGGATATTCAACAGCAAGCGCATTTAATTGTGGTGACTTCAACCCATGGCGCAGGCGAATTGCCGGATAATATCAAACCGTTATTTGACGAACTGGCGGCAAGCGATTTAGATCTCAGCGGTATGAAATTCGGTGTGGTCGGTTTAGGCAGCACTGATTACGATACTTTCTGCCATTCGGTGGATATCGTTGAAAACGGTCTAACCGCCAAAGGTGCGAAACGGGTATGTGAATCGGTTCGTATTGATGTGGCAAATAATTTTGACCACGACGGCACCGCAGAAGCATGGCTACCAAGTTTTGTTGAGCAGTTATAACGAATAGTTTGAAATGACAAGCGGTCGGAATTTGTAAAAAATTTGCAGATTCCGACCGCTTTTTTTACGCTTAAAGCATTGCTTTTAACGCTTCGGTGAACTGTTGATAACGCTGATATTTTTGTTGGTAAGCGGCGAAATTTGCCGGATTCGGTTGCACTTTTAACATTTCCGCTTTTAATGCCTGCACTTGTGAAATCTCTGCGCCGGTGCCTTGCATCGCCATTAATGCTGCGCCTAAACAGCCTGCTTCTTCCACCTGCGGAATTTCCAATTGCATACCGGTTAAATCGGCGAGCATTTGCAGCCAAATCGGTGATTTAGTCGGTCCGCCGGTCACACGTAATACGTTTGCATTCGGGAAACGTTGCTTCATACGGTTGAGATGGTGCATAAGACTAAACAGCACGCCTTCATAAATTGCCTGCAATAAATGCGCTTGGCTGTGGTGTGCTTGCAAGCCGTAGAAGCCGGCTTGCATACCTAAGCCGGCATTCGATCCGTATAAAAACGGTACAAATAACACGGAACTGGCTGCCGGCGGTAAGCTCGCCACTTGTTGGTTAATTTCCGCATAATCCAATTTCCATTGCTTCACGAACCATTCCAAATTGCCGGCGGAAGTCGGGCTGGCCTCGTGGACAATAAATTTGCCTTCGTCCGCATAGCGACCATAGACAAACGGCAAGGTTTGAGTCGGGTCGAGATTATCGGTAACGCCGCTGACAACCGACCACGTGCCTAATACCGCATTCAGTTTGCTTTCGTCATCTAAGTCGGCACAACGTGCGGTTGAAACCACATCAAACAAACCGCCGACTACCGGCGTTCCCACCGCTAATCCGGTTAGTTTGGCTGCCGCTTCGGTAACATAGCCGGCAATTTGATTCGGCTTAATTACAGGCGGTAGCTTTTCTAAAATATTTTGTAAACCGAGTAAATCGGCAAGCGTCTGGTCGTATTCGCCGGTTGCCATATTGTAGAGATTGCTTTCGGAAATATTGGTTTCTTCGGCAAATAATTCGCCGGTTAGACAGAATCGTAAATAGTCGTGCGACATCAGCACTGAGCCGATTTGCGCATAACGTTCCG
This sequence comes from Actinobacillus genomosp. 1, assembly GCF_029774175.1. Lineage (NCBI taxonomy): Bacteria > Pseudomonadati > Pseudomonadota > Gammaproteobacteria > Pasteurellales > Pasteurellaceae > Actinobacillus > Actinobacillus genomosp. 1. Next base: position 1,815,092 of record NZ_CP103834.1, read on the forward strand.
GCTCGTTGTCTTGTACCCAACGCAAAATCGAAACAGGGTGTCCGGTCCATAATGTTTGGCGGGTAATCGGATAAAGTTTTTCCGGAATACCGTCCGCCTGCCACTGTTTCACAATTGCAAGAGAACGTTGATCGGAAGACAGAATCGCTCTGCCAAGCGGTTGGTTTTGCTGATCAAGTAAAAATGCGCCTTTACCTTGTGCCGAAATGCCCACCCCTTTGATAGCGGTCGGATTTACTCCGCTTTTTGCAATGGTTTGACGTACTACCTCGGCACATACCTGCCAGAGTTGCTGCATATCTCGCTCGGCATAGCCCGCCTGTTCGCTGATAACCGCCACATTCTCACGATGAATACCGTGTAACTCACCGGTTTGATCAAAAAGTGCGGCTTTGACAAAAGTACCGCCACAGTCTATGCCTAGGTAGTAATTCATTTTTTGCTCCAATTATTCGAGAGGTGAAAGAGAGCCTCCCATGATTGCTATGTTTTTTTATCCTAATTGTTACAAGCGGTCATTTTTGCGAAAAATTTTGCAAATCAGACCGCTTGTAATAGCTTATTTCGCTAACGCATCAATTTGTTTGATAAGACTGTCGCCATTTTTTTCAATAAAGGCTTTGCGAGTTTCACCTTCAACCGCCGCTTTAAACGGTGCAGTATCTAATGTTTCGACAAATTCTACGCCGGCTTTTTTCATTTTCTCGATAATGCCTTGTTCATTATCTAAATTGAGTTGGCGTTGATATTTGCCCGCTTCAAGTGCAGCTTCACTAAGTACTTTTTGTTGTTCTGCTGGTAGCGCATCGAATTTGGCTTTGTTCATCACCACAATCAACGGGGTGTAGCCGTGATTGGTCGGACTGAAATATTTTTGCACTTCATACAGTTTTGCCGACCATACAATGCCGATAGGGTGTTCTTGTGCATCCACCGCTTTGGTTTCTAATGCGGTATAAAGCTCGGAAAGCGGCATTGGTACCGGATTTGCGCCTAAAATCGAGAACGCTTTGATATACATCGGGTTTTGGTTGGTGCGTACTTTCAAACCTTTGATATCTTCCGGTTTGATTACCGGATGTTTGGAGTTGGTAAAGCCACGGAAGCCCACTTCCCAGAACGCTAAACCTTTTAAGCCGTGTGCTTCGAGTTTCGCCAACAGTGTTTGTCCGATTTCGCCGTCTAACACTTGGTAAGCGTGGCTACGATCTTTAAAAATAAACGGAATATCAATCACGTTTAATTCAGAGGCAAGCCCTGTGAAGTTTGATGAGCTGGACATCGCTAAATCAATGGTGCCGCCGCGTACACTGCTAATTGCCGTTTGTGCATTACCGAGCGTGCTGTCGGGGAACAAGCTCAGTTTTAATCCTTTATTGGATTTTTGTTGTAATAACTCGTTAAATTTTTTGGCGGCAATATGTTGGCTGTCGGAACGTGGCGCTTCATAACCGAAACGGAAAGTGGTCTCCGCCGCCTGAACGCCGCTAAATAAAGAGAAACTCGCAACCAATGTCGCAAGTGCTTTAAGATTAAAACATTTCATAACGTTCTCCAAAAAGGTACTAAGCAGTTTCCTATACACCCTCTCCCTTTGAGGGAGAGAAGAACAAGCGGTCTGATTTACAAAAAATTTTGCAAATCAAACCGCTTGTCATGGCTTATTTAGCTAGGGCATCTACTTTTTCGACTAATTCTTTGCCGTGTTTTTCGATAAAGTCTTTACGAACTTCCGCTTCAATTGCCGCTTTAAACGGTGCGTTATCTACTTGTTCGATCACTTCTACACCGGCTTTGCGAAGTTTTTCGATAATGTCTTTTTCGTTTTTCACGTTGAGATCACGCTGGAATTGACCCGCTTCTTTTGCTGCGTCTAACACCGCTTTTTGCAATTCCGGTGTTAAGCCGTCAAATTTAGCTTTGTTCATCACGACGATTAATGGTGTGTAGCCGTGGTTGGTTAAGCTTAAATGTTTTTGCACTTCATATAATTTTGCCGACCAGAAAATACCGATTGGATGTTCTTGTGCATCCACCGCACGGGTTTCAAGTGCGGTATAAAGTTCGGAAAGCGGCATCGGTACCGGGTTGCCGCCCAATAAGCTGAATGCTTTAATGTACATTGGGTTTTGGTTGGTACGGACTTTTAAGCCTTTAATATCTTCCGGTTTATTGACGGCATGTTTTGAGTTAGAGAAGGCACGGAAGCCGACATCCCAGAACGCCAAGCCTTTTAAGCCTTGTTTTTCAAGGTCTTGTAATAAACCTTGACCGATTTCCCCGTCTAACACTTTGTAAACGTGTTCACGATCTTTAAAGATAAACGGGATATCAATCACGTTTAATTTCGGTTCTAAACCGGTGAAGTTCGGTGAACCTGACATTTCAATATCAATCGTACCGCCACGCACACCGCTGATCATGGTTTGAGCATTACCTAATGTGCTGTCCGGGAACAATTTAAGTTTAATTTCCCCTTTGGTTTTGTCTTTTAATAATTCATCAAATTTTTTCGCCGCAACGTGTTGGCTGTCGGAACGTGGCGCTTCATAACCAAAACGAAGCGAGATTTCCGCATTTGCTACACCTGAAAATGCCACTGCGCTGGCAACGAAAGCTGATAAAGTTTTTAGATTAAAAAATTTCATAGGGGTCTCCTAAGTAGGTTGGGAATTTGTTGCTTTATTACCCTCTCCCCTTGTGGGAGAGGGACAGAAAAATAGCGTATAGCGATTTTTTCAGGGAGAGGGGAAAACGATATTCAATGCAAACATTTATGAAAAATTACCGCTTATATTCCCTCTCTCTGCCAGTTCGCTGAACGCTTCACTGGCTGTCTCTCTCCCGTAAACGGGAGAGAGTAATGTTTGTTACTGCATCCAGCTTAACGGTACTAAAATTAAATCCGGTACGAATACGAAGAGCAGTAATAAACCAATCATCATAAATAGGTACGGCATAATGCCTTTTGCCGCTTGGTCAAACGGTAGTTTTGACACGCCGGTAATCACGTTTAATACATTACCGACCGGTGGAGTAATTAAGCCGATTGAGGTGTTAAGAATAAATAACACACCGAAGTAAACTGGGTCGATTCCCGCTTCTTCAATTAACGGCATTAACACCGGGGTTAAGATTAAAACGGTTGGGGTTAAGTCCATCACCATACCGATCACGAATACCGCTAACATCACCACTAATAATAACGTTGTCGGGCTTTCGATTAACGGCTCAAGCAATTCGGTTAACATAGTCGGTAATTCCGCCACGGTAATTAACCAGCCGGTTACGTTTGCCGCTGCGACTAAGAACATTACCACTGCAGTGGTTTTGGCCGCCGCTAAAATCACTTTGTAGAGGTCTTTGAATTTCAACTCACGATAAACGAACAGTGAAACTATTAATGCATAGAAAGTTGCTACTGCACCGGCTTCGGTTGGGGTGAACATACCTGAACGGAAACCTCCGATAATAATTACCGGCAACATTAATGCCCAAATACTGTTTTTAAACGAAATACAAAGTTCTTGTTTGGTCGCTTTTGAGAAGGTCATTAAATCAAGGCGTTTGGCTTGCCACCACCAGAGTGCGGCTAAACAGATACCCATCATAATGCCGGGGAAAATCCCCGCTAAGAATAATTTAGTGATAGATACGCCACTTGCTACCCCAAATACGATAAACGGAATGCTTGGCGGAATAATCGGTGCGATAATACCTGCGGTACCGATTAAACCGGCTGAGCGGTCAATCGGGTAGCCGGTGGTTTTCATCATCGGTAATAACATCGCTGCTACCGCTGCAGTATCTGCGACCGCCGAACCGGAAAGGCTCGCCATAATCATTGCGGCAAGAATTGCCACAAAGCCTAAGCCGCCGCGTTTATGACCGACTAATTTCATCGGTAAGTCGATAATACGTTTGGAAAGTCCGCCCTCATTCATAATTTCACCGGCGAGAATAAAGAACGGAATCGCCATTAACGAGAAGCTGTCTGCACCGCTAACAAGTTGTTGAGCAAGAATTTGCGCATCAAATAAATCTAAGTGAAGCATTAACGCCACACCGCAAATTAATAATGCAAAGGCAACCGGCACACCTAAAATAATTGCGCCAAGTAATACGGCAAGGAAAATTACGACTGTCATTGCACTTCTCCCTTAACTAAAGCGGTCAAATTTGTCACCATTCTTGCAATAATCAAAATACCGATTAACACACCGGCAACCACGCTGGCGAGGAAGGTAATCCCTTGCGGTAAACCTGAAATCGGGGCGAGGTTGTTGAGGTTGAGTTGGAATTGAATCCAGCTGCCGTCCACGATGAGATAACAGCAGAATAACATCGCCGCATCGGTAAATAGTTTTAAAACGTTACGACCGATTGGCGAGAGTTTCTCAGTGAGTACGGTGACGCTAACGTGTTGGTTCTCGCTAAATGCCAATACCGCACCTAAAAAGGCGAGCCAAACGAACATATAGCGAGAAACTTCTTCGGTCACATTGATACTGCTGTTAAAGCCGTAACGCAGCACTACATTGAGAAAAACCAAAATTGACATTGCCGATAAAATAATCACGGCAAAGGCTTCAATTGCTTTTCCAACAAATTGAGCGATGGGTTTCATCTTTTGCTCCTTGATTTGATCCTAAGGCTTACGCCCTTGGCTAGATTTCTGTCATTGCAATCTTAACGACCACTTTCCTAATCGTTTCAGTGCCATTAAAAATCGCTGTTCTATGGCAATCTTCCGGGAAAAACACGGCAAAATTACCGGTTTCACAGGTAAAAATTTGCTCATTTTCGACCGCTTGATAATACTGAATATCTCGTTCCGGCAGATAAGCGGTGTGAATCGGGTTATTACCGCTATCTACCGCAAAAGCCATTTTCTCTTTACCCTTATGCAGATATTGCACATCTAAGTAATTACGGTGAACTTCGGGTTGGAATGCTGAAATGTCTTTGGTTTCCAAATCCAATACTTGGACGTAAATATCTCTACCTTTCAGTTCGTAAACACCCGTCTCCATCGCATCAAAGTCGGTGTTTTTTAAATAACGCAATGCGTATTGGATCGCTTCCGGATATTGCTTTGGGTTGTAGTTTGAAATGTGTCCGAAAAACATCGTTTGTTCCTCGTAAAATGTTTAAAGAATTTGACCGCTTGTATTAGTTCCTCTCTCCCGCAAGGGGAGAGTTATGTCATTTACAACGATTTCAATTTCGCCCATACGGTTTCATCAACCGGAATACCGTTTGCGATGTTATCGGCAAGAATGGTGGTGAACTCGTGTCCCGGTAAGCGTACCGGCACATTCGGATCCGCCGGTTCAGCGGTTTTTACATAATCCATAATGCGGTTAAGTTTTTCGTCTTTGGTTTTGCCATCGATTAAACGATCCACTTCAATCGCAATAAACACTTGTGAAACGCAGTATTCATCATCTTTATCTTCGGTTACTGAACAGGTGGATTCACCGTTAGAAAGTAGAGTAGCGATCATATCCAACACGATTGATAAGCCCGAACCTTTCCAGAATCCCATCGGCATTAAGCGGCGGTTTTTCTCAACGGTTGCCGGATCACGAGTTGGGTTGCCGTCATCATCGAAACCGGCATCGACAAAGGTTTGGCGACCTTGTAAGCGGTGAACTTCTAACATTCCGTAGGAATACATTGAGCAAGACATATCCACCATTGTGATTGGCGTGGTCGGTACGGCAACAATTAATGGGTTAGTACCGACACGGCATTCTTTTGCCCCCCAAGGCGGCATTACCGCTAACGCATTGGTCCAGCAGATACCGATATAGCCTTTTTCCGCTGCTTGCCAGCCGTAAGAACCGCCGCGCATCCAGTGGTTCGCATTACGCAACGCTACCACACCGATACCGTTTTGCGAAGCGAGTTCCATCGCTCTGTCCATCATTTTTTTCGCAGTTAAGTTACCGATAGCTTGATGAGCGTCCCATTGCTCAATTGCTCCTAATGAGAGTACCTTAGTCGGCACCGCTTCCGGTACGATATCGCCGTTTTCCAATTGTTGAATAAAACGTGGGAAACGGTTTACCCCGTGCGAATATGCACCCGCTTGGGTAGTATCGGCGAATACCGTTGCACATTCTTCTGCGATTTCTTCACGTACGTTACGTGCTAATAAAACACGTTTAAATTCGGCTTTTAAATCTTGATAAGAAACTCTCATTGGACACCTCTAATTTATGTCGTTTCAAATAGTAAAATGGTGTTTCATAAGTTACGCTTCGCCACTAAGGAAGTCAATTAAATGAGAAAAATAAAAGTTCTTTATAATCAAGCAGTTATAAAATTTTTTGTCAATTTGTGACAGAGATCTCACTTTCCAAAGTCAATTTTTTGGGCTAAATTAAGTACAAAGCAAACGTTTTCGCAATGACAAGTAAAAAGGATAAATAATGAAAAAAGTATATGTAACTCATGGTTATACGGCGAATCCGAGCCGAAATTGGTTTCCGTGGTTAAAACAAGCATTGGAAAAATTGGGGGTTGAGTGTGAGTGTTTGGCAATGCCGGATGCCAATAACCCGAATCCGCAAGCGTGGTTGGAGCATCATAAAAATACACTTAAATTAAATGAAGAGACGGTGTTGATCGGGCATAGTTTGGGTTGTATTGCGTTACTGAATTATCTGGCGGTAACGCAACAAAAAGTGAATGCCGCAATTTTTGTTTCCGGCTTTTATGAAAAATTACCAACTTTGCCGGAATTAGATAGCTTTGCAGATTTTTATGCAAATCAGACCGCTTGTTTACCGCAGCAGTCTTACGTCATATCCGCATTAAATGATACGGTTGTACCCCATTCGTTCAGTGATCGGTTAGCACAATACCTACAAGCCGACTATATTCGTTTGGCAACGGGCGGACATTTTATTGATCGAGAAGGCATTACGGAAATGCCGGTATTACTAGCGTTAATCAAGCAAATCGTAAAATAGTAAAAAAGAGCTGTCGATAACAACATACCGACAGCTCTTTTTGTACTTATCTGGAGAGCCCAACATCACAACAAGCGTGAATTACAGTAATAGTACCGATCCCCATTTGATAATATCAAAAAAGAATTTATTTTGATTGGTCGCCACACCATCCGGATTTTTACCCTCAGACTTCGTTTCTTCAACCATTCCACTCTTATACTGCCCTTTTACGACCGCTAAATCGTTCTTAGCTTTTTCTCGTAAAACTTGGCACTGTTTATCCGCTAACGCCTCAAACTCTTGACCGTCTCTAAACTTCTTAAATTGATATTGTGCATATCCCATGGATTTTTCATCATCTTGGATAATCTTCACATATTGCTCGCCGATAATTTCTTCCAGCGGATAGAAAAATACGTATTGCGAATGAATATATGAATCTTCCTTGCTAAACGCTTGCTGCTGAATCCGCGTCAAGTTCGGATAAATACACTGCTCCGCCTGACGGCTCGCCACCACCCAACGCTGCGCATCCTTGTCCGATAACACATAATCCGCATTCGCAAACTCCCCAGGGAAAGTTTCCAGTTGTGAGGAAGAGGAACAACCGGTGATTAACGCAATAAAACTGAATAAAGTGATTTTTTTGAACATAGTATGTTTTTACTCTTGATACTTTAAGAATGATTATTTTTTAACTTACACCAATACCTAAAAATCTGTTTGCTTCTTGAAGTAACAACGACTTGATACAAAGTTAAATGAATTTTAATTGATATTGTATCACTAAATTACATTATGGAGAAAAGCAGGCTGCCACTTTATCGGGCTATACCAATATTGATATATAGCATTTTCTTATCATTAGATAATGGTTATATTATGATAAGCTTTAATTTTATATAAGAGTTTGAATAAAATAAGCAGTCAAGTTTTTAGAAAAATTTGACCGCTTGTTCTAAAAAGATATATTAAAATTATAACCACTCAGAATATAAGCGTAATGCATTAGCTAACATTGCTTCTTGCCTATGTGGTTTATCGAAATGCAATGGGATCATTGATAAGAAAAGAAGTATTGTTGGAGCAATAATATCTTTATTACTAATATTTGGTAATAAAGTTTTTCTCATAAATACATCTTGAATTGCTTCTAAGCGAGAATCAATATTAAAGTGTAATTTCACTCCTAATGATTCTGATTTTTCTAATTTAAACGAATCCGCAATAATGAAATCATATAAACCAATAAATGAGTGGCAAAGTTTTGCTAAATCATAACTTTGGTTTCCATAGATTGTTAATTCTTGCTGAATATTTAACCCTCTCGGATCAATAACTTTAATATTATTGCTACGAGAGTCATACATTACATTACTGAAGCATAAATCCCCGTGTACTATAGCTGGGATTTCAGGTAGTTTTAATGTTCTTGTTACACACTCAGTTGCGATTTCTCTCAAAGATGGTAAATCAATGCCGTTATAGCGAGTCGATTGATCTAGATCTATACCGCTTTGTTCAGCATATTTTTCTAATCGTTCATAAGTCTTATCTGAATAGAGTGATAAAGAATCTACGTGTATTTTCTCCAATAGATCTTTATTTTCTTTATGTAAATGTGCTCGAGATTCACTCATATAAAATGTAATTAAATTGAGTACCTTTTCCCAAAAAGCAACAGGGTTTTTCCCATGAACGAAAATCTCATTTAGAGGAAGAATTGGGAGATATTCTGTCTCATAAAATGGATTTCCCTTAAGTACACCAGCATTGATTAATTGAGGAGTAAAGCGTTTTAGTTGTGCGGGCAAATTGGCAAACCAATGTGCTTCAGCTTCAATTTTTCTAGCAGGTGTACCAGATTTCCAAACAACGCCATTTCCAATTTTTAATGAATTGAATGCTCTTTGTGTCGTAATAGAAGAACGAGATCTAAAATAAGTATTAATATGACCTAAGTCATACCATTCATTAACCTCTTTATGAATGGTATTTGGTTCTTCCTTAGCATACATATGCACAGATTGGACAAAATCCCCCTGGGTTGTAGCAAGAGCCTTAATAAATTTTTGGCTTGATGTAAAAGAGAAGTAACCACACCAAACGAGTGGAATATTTGTATTTGAATCCACTTCCCATTCGTAATCTTCTTGTGTACTAACAAGTGCAATGCAGTCATTTTCGAGAGGAATATTATTTAGGAGAGTATCTCCATGAAGTAATCTTAGTACTTCTTCATTATGACCAACAGTGTTCAATACATAGAGAACAGCCATACCTAATGATATTCCTTCAGGTACAAAAACAGGCTGAATATTTAAATTCTGAATTAATTCTTTCTCATCAATGCTTAGTGAATAATTCATAGGTAAAGAAACCACGATATGTTGGTCATTACCTAGGTTTTCTCGTAAAGCATTAACTTGAAAGGTTAATAGTTTACGATTACCAATTGGTAAAAAACATGGGGGAATAGCGCCAAACTCATTACGAAATTCAGCATTCACGTATGCAGCGGAGTTAATTAGAATCATATTCACCATCCATTTTTGTTAGTTTTCGAATTTCTTCGTAACTCATTGTAGCAAATTCATCTGGTCTAATAGCTCTATCATCAACATAAAAGCCATCATGTCCACACCAAGGTTTACCAACATAGATTTCATCATATGGCACATTATGGCGATTTAGCCACTCTATAATAATTGGTAATGTGTTAACATTAATTTTTCCCACATTTCCTTCATAAGTACGCATATTACGACTTGAACTAATAATAATTTCAAAGCCTTGTTTCTTATATTCTCGTAATTTCTCAATTACATCTAAAATTGGTTTAGCATTACGATAATCACCATTCTCTGTTAGAGTAATTGTATTATCTAAATCCATAATTAAACGTTTCATCTATTCAGTCCTAAGTCTAGTAAGGATAATTTTGGGGGGGTATACATTTCCATTTGTGATTTATTTTTTAAAAAATCATCACAAAATTTATCTATGTTTCTAAAATCTAATGACTGTACATCTGTCATTGCATACTCCCACCACTGTGTTGATAATAAGCGTACTATCTGATAATCAGTAAAACGATATTTGATGATTTTAGCAGGATTCCCACCCACGATTGCATAAGGTGGAACATCCTTAACAACAACTGAGTTAGCTGCAATAACTGCACCTGTGCCTACAACAATATCATTTTTAAAACAGACATTTGCTCCAATCCATACATCATTTTCGATAATTAATCCATGACGCCGTACACTAGGATTTCTTGGATAAGTAATATGCTTAGTATTAAAGTCCTCTGCAAATTTTTTAAAAATAACAAAATTATTATCATATGTTGAACTACTTGTTGTAACCCATTCGATAGGATGTCTAGCACCTAAAACCGTCATTCCTCTAGCTATTGAGCAATAACGCCCAACTCTTGCATTAATAGGTAAGGTAGACCAACTATAAGAAAAAGAACCCATACTCCATAGATTAGCCCCTCCTAAAAATGCGGAATAAGGCTCTATATCAATATTGGAATCATCAAATACAATTTTGTCAGTTGGTTTATGTCTATCAATACCAGAAGCTGTAAAGAAAATATTGTGATCTCTTAATATATTAGATATTCTTTCATATTCAATATTTAGTCTCATATCAACTTCCTCCATTTAATAGGATTTGATATTCATCAGGCGTACCGCAAAATAAAATATCTTCTTTTTCAATAAGATCATAAAAAACCAATCCATTTTGTTTTATGAGATCATTATAAAGAGGGGCTATATAATATTCATTCTTTGATGTTATATTATTTTTTCTTGCATTTAAAAATAATGATTCAAAAATTGATTTCTTTTTAAAATAATATAATCCATCACTACAGAGTTCAGATATTCTTTCTTTTTCTGTCGTGCGAATTACACGTTTAGAATTATTTTCAGCAAGAGCAAATGACCAATGATCACCTTCTCCCTTAAAGACTTCTAAATAGCCATCGCATTCATTTACCCATTCTGGTTTTATAAATTCAATAATTTTAGAATCAATATTAAATATATAAATTTCCTCATCAATAGGTAAATGGTTAATACCTTGATACACAGTATCTGCCTGCCCTAAAGTTTCTTCTGGTAAACAGATTAACTCATAATCTGAGATACCTAATTTTTCGATTTCTTGCTTTAGGAAGTCTTGCGTTTCATATACATCACGATAGATAAAGATAAATTTATCTGTTGTAAAGTAACGTTCAAAAGATCGCACAGACCATGAGAATACGGTTTCATTACCAATTTCCAATTGATATTTTGGTTTTGTATAACCAGCCTTAAAAAAGCGGGAACTTAATCCCGCCATGGGAATAATAAACATATATGTTCCTTATTTAGCCTTATCTGTTAAAAATGTTTCTAGCCATTCCGTTTCTGTTGGATATTTAAAACGGGTTTTAATATTACAATCACTAATAAGTGATTCTTTTAAATTTGGAACTTTTAAATCTTTTGTTCCCAGGGTCAAATTAGATTTAATATCATTTCGTGTTGGAATAATATTTTTATAAAGTAACCAAGACCATAACAATGCGTGGCAATCATATTTCGGAAATTTAGCAAATGGGCTTAATTTCTTAACCCTTAACATTTCAAGCCAAATATTAACAACTTGTTCAAACGTTTCCCTATGAGCATAAAATAGGCTATCCGCAACACCCACATCTCCAGTAGAGACGGCTAACTCACCAATATTTAAAGGTGCCAGTTTTTCTAGGCTAAATTCTTCTGTAATCAACAAATCAGGTCTAATTCTTATCACATAATCGTACTTTATATTCTGCGTTTTCTCAAAATTCTTCATCAATTCAAATGATTTATATATTCCATAAAACATTTTAATTTGATTATATGTATTTCTAGTTTGGTAGTTTTCATCAATATTATTAACTCGAATAAAATTATCTTGGTTTTCTATTGCTAGCTCGTTAAATATAAAGTTACTTTTCAAAGTATCAATATTTAAACTTGAGTAATGGCTAGATAATAAAGATTTATAAATATTAGGATACTCATTTTCAATAAAATTGAGGTCATGTAATTTACTTGGTAATTCATCATTTTTAACACCAAAAACTCTCGACCAGAAATTATATACTCTAGCATCTCCAGCCCAATCTTGCTGTATATCCCATGTATGCATAAAAACATCTGCCTTGAGGGGAGATATAATATTGTTATAAATTGATTCCAAACCAGTTAAACTAGCTTTGCAAATCCCACTTATGCAAACAGCAACTTTGGGTTTATCTACTACATTTCTTATAAGAGATAAGTCATTATGTTTTTGTATTTCTGAGTTAAGAGTATTTATTAACGTTTTTGCTCCATATTCATCAGAGGAATATCTATGTAACAATGATAAAATTTTCTGTAAATGATTATAAAATTGCTCTCTTAATTTAAAAAAATTAGGTGCTATGGTATTATCCCTTGCACAATATTCTATGATTAGTTTAAATATATATTTTCTTCTTTGGTGATTTACATTTTTTGCATTAAAAAAATGATTTATTATTTTAATTGATAATTCAACGTCTAATAGGTTATTTTCGGCTAGTTTCACAATAGCAAAATTCAGAATCATATTTTCTTCTGGTGTAAGAGAATTATTAATCTTTTTATCCCAAAAATTCTTAAGTAGATTATATAGTGCTAAATATTCACCAAATGATCTTCTATAGAGTAGAGAAAAAAAGTCATCTTTGGACGATAATTGACTATGTAGACGCTCTAGATATATGCATACTTTGAATGACTCCTCTTTTTGCATCAGTTTTTGAATGTTTTGTCTGGAATTTAAGAGTGAGTTAACTTTATCTAGTTTTCCAATATCAGCCAAGTACTTACAATAATTAGGCACATATCGAATATCCATAGTAGATAGTTCTTCATTTATGACTTCGACGCTATTAAAATCCCAATTGACTAGCGAATTGTTAATTAAATTATTTTCTAATAAGAAATTCATAATCATTACCTTAAAATGAAGTTAAAATTGTACTCTTTACATCAATGTCATATAACATGTTATTTAACATTGATGTTAAAAAATTTAATGTGTTTTCTTCTATATCTGTATATCCCTTAATTTTAGGGTTGTTAAAAATATAGGAACATATGCTAAGTTCTTTAATTAGAAGAATATCTACAATGTACTTAAAATGTTCAAAACTCTGAGAAGTAACTAATTTGATATGACTTAAGTCCTGCCTTTTTTTTCATCAAAAAGTTTTGCAAATTTATTTTGCTTATATTCCGGAAAAACATTATTTACAAAATGTAAATCATTAAATTTTTCAAGGTAGTGTTTATCTGATATTATAGGGTCTACAGCCAGTGTTTTTAACCCCATAGTTATTCCATGAAATAATGCTCCAGTAGCTCCTTTTGATGTTCCATATAATACGGTATGCTCATCAAGTGCAGAGCATTCTTTTTGGATCTTTTTGATAAGCTTAAAGACTTTATTTTCAAATTGAAGATCTGCATTACTATTTAGATAAAAACATACGTCTTTCAATTGAAGCATTAAAAGCTAAGTCCGCAATAGATGAAAAGACAACTAATAAGCGGTTTGTAGATGTATCTTTTTCTAATGGAGTATCTAGTGTATAAAACGTATCATTCCATACCTGTATATTTTTATTTTTAAAATTTGATAAAAATGAATCCCCGTTAATAAATTTAGTAAAGAGAGATACTCCGTTAGAATGAGCTGTCAAATAATATTTATTGTTTGACAAAGAAGAAATTATTTTCTTTGCTTCAATATTAGTTCGACCAACAGCTAAAAAATTATAATTTAATTTTCCTTTTCATCCTTACCAATAGTTGATTTATCAATATAAATTTCCTTTGCATTAAAATCTATATTTAGTTCTTCATATTTAGTATTATCGTTAAATTCAATTTTAAAAAAATCTAGCATTATTCATTCCTTATCTTTTTAATTTGCTAGTAATGAGTAAAACTTAGCCATGGCATTATTTTGATATTCATATGGGTCAAAATTGTCTTTACGACCACCTTTTTCCATATAAGCATTAATACCTTGAACTAATCCGTCTTTGTTGTTTTCTACTAACGTTCCATAATTCTCACCTAAAATACTGCGGTTACCTACAATATCAGTAGCAATAATAGGTGTTCCTAGTGTGAGGGATTCTAGTAGAACCATTGGTTGTCCCTCGTGGTTAGAAGATAGAATAAATACATCCGCTTGTTTTAAATAAGGGAATGGATTTTTCTTCTGTCCAAGAAGATATACACTATCTTCTAGTGAGAGATCTTTAATTTTATTAATTAAATCTTGTTTTAATACGCCATCGCCAAGAATAAATAATCTGATATTAGCGTGTATTTTTTTTGCTTCATAAAAGGCTTCGATTAGTTTTAATTGATCTTTTTCATGTGACATCCTGCCGATATTAATAAATTTTTTTCCTTTAAATTCGGAAAATTCCTTTTCTATTTCAATATCCTCATCTGCGCTAGATAGAATTTGTTGAATGTTGATCGGGTTATTACAGAAGGTAAATTTTTCTTTAGATATATTAAATTCTTTTGAAAGATTGAGTATGTTATTTTCCATGGTTTTTTCTGATACAGAAACAATCTGATCAAATAATGGGTAGCTGTTAAATACTCCTTCCAAGTATGGGAATCTTCCTTTCCACTCTTTATATTTATCATTGTGTTGATAAATAACGTGTTTTTTCGCATTAATTTGAGAAAATAATAATACCCAGAATAATGAATATCCTTCGAAATGAATAGCATTGTCAAATGAGGAATTGCCTAACAATCTACGAGCCTCTCGTTTATATACTTTTAGTAAAGTATTAGTAAACGATTCAGAATACATTTGATATGTTTCTTCAAACTTATTTCTTACCCATAATTCTTCTAAAGTCATAGGAGTTCTTCCTACTCTAGATAGAACAGTAATATGTGAAGGTAAACTATCAAATTCTACTAAGCGTTTTTGATCTTGAGATATATCTGCACCATTAATTAATAAAGTAATATTCTTTTCTGAATTTTTAATTGATGACATTAAGTTTAAAAATGAACGTGAAATTCCATTTGGTATAAATGGTCCTTCAAAGAATATATCTGATTTTTTGCGTTCATATTTATAAACACAAGAATCATCACGATCAAACATAAATTCAACCGTACGCTTAGTGGCTTTACCATCATCTAAATAAGAATATTTATTAATATCTTGTTCAGATACATTAGTTTTACCCGAAGCAATATTTTCTAAAATTGCGTTCTTAACATCTATAATTGTTGTACAAACCGTACCTGACATTTCCGTTGGTTTTAAATATAAACCTCGCTCAGCATCATATTCTTCATAGTCATAAATGTAACTAATTGCTGGTTTATTTAATGCTAAGAAATCATAAATAATGCTTGAATAATCAGTAATTAATAAATCACAGACCCCTAATAATTCATTGCTATCAATATCTTTCGGAGCAACAATTACATCTAAATCAATAGTTTCTAATAATTGTTCTACTAGATGATGTCCTCTAAAAATCAGATTATATTTATCTGATTTAAGTTTTCTTAAATCACTTTGTAATTTAGTTGTATCAAAATCTTTTGATTGAGATGTTCCTCGCCACGTTGGCGCATAGAATACAACGGGTTTAGTATTCGATAATCCCAATTTTTCTTTGATTTCTTCACGTCTTTTATCTGTTAAATTGAATGATAAATCAATTCTTGGATAACCTGTTTCAGCTAATTTCCCACTAAATAAGTCCTTAACATCATATTGCTCTAAAATAACATCAGTTGTATGACGATTAGGCGAAATAATATGTGTTGCTTGTAAAAAATTTCGGCTGACATTTGCGTGGTCCATAAATGGACTTTTAATATCTTTCCCTAATGTCTTCATTGGCGTACCATGCCAAGTATTTAAATAAACCTGACCTTCTTTTCTAATAAAATAATAAGGGAAGCTAACATTATTAATAAGGTATTTCGCTGTGCATAAATAACGTAAATATGCGTCTGAACCTCGTTTAATAAAGATAATATTTCTATTAAATTTAAGATTGTCAGGAATAACTGTTCCATCTTTAATTACAACTACATAAGTATAGTCATAATTATTTTCTAACATATAAGATAGAATTGCATACGGATTACAACTAATATTCCCACCAAAGAAACTTTCAATTAATACTAATTTCTCATCTAATTCTAAGGTTTCATAATATTCAGTATAGTATGAAAGAAATTCTTCTTCTTTATGTTTAATAACATCTTTCGGATTAACTGCATAAGCAAGTTTACGTCGTCTAGAGTTTTGGAAAGCAACCACAGATTGCTCATATTTTCCTAGTTTCTCTAACATTAAAGCTAAGCGATACCACCAATAATCATTGTAATTATCCGATCTCTTAACAGCCTCTTGGTAAAATTCAGCCGATTTCTCAAAATTCTCAGCTCTTTCATAGGCTTGTCCGCACTTAAAGCACCAATTTGCATTTATTACTTCTGACAATTCAATAGCTTTTTCAAAAGATTGAGCAGCTTCAGTCCAAATATACAATCGTTCATAAGCAATACCAATACGATAATATAAATGGGGATTTCTTGAGTTAGATTGAATTTGATATTGTAAATAAGCTGATAGAGCAACATCCCATAATCCACGTTTAGCATGTAAAGCCCCTATACCAAATTTAGATACATCATCTATTGGAAGGCTCATATCAATTACACTGGAGTAATAATGTTCAGCTTCTTCTAGTTTTCCTAGCCTTTCGAGGTTATACCCTATACTATATTTATAGTTACGATTAAGAGGATCAAAATGACTTGCTTTTTGGAAATATGAAAATGCTTGTTCATAATTCGCTAATTTCTCCGCTACAATTCCTAACTGATAAAATGCTCGTTCAGAATTTGGCTGCAGCTCAATATATTTTTCTAGTTGAAATTGTGCTAACCAATATTGTCTACTACCAATTAAAGATATTGCGTATTCCCAAATATATTCTGGGTTATTCGGATTTGCTTCTAACTTTTTCTTATTTTCAGAAACTTTAACTTTTGATGAATTATTCTTATATCGCTCAGTTGTCGCTAGTTGCTTTTTCCATGCTTCTTTTTCAGGAGCAAGCTCAACAGCTTTTTGAATAAAGTGATTTGCTTCATCCCATTTCTTATCTTTATATAAAGCCATACCATATCTAAAATTTAGATATGCATTTTGAGGCTGCTTTTCTAAAATTTTATTAAAAATTTTCTGCGATTTTTTATATTGTTTGTGCTTATATAAATATAGACCATGTAGTAGGCTTGGTACTGATGATAATTTTACATTATGTTTCATTTTTTAAATTCTCGTTGTTTAGCAACATAAATCTGCATTTCCGCTTCATTGATAACTTCCATATTTGGCGTATCAAATGCACTATCAAATTGAGTTTTTGGCGTACGCCAATCACCGTAATTTTCGGTTAGGTATAAATCGTAATTTTCAGGTATTAAATATTGTTGTCCGAGAAAATTTGTATATATCAAGTTGAATGGCGAGTTATGCCATTTTATTTTGACACCTGCGTGCCAATAATCATTAGATTCGCGATAATGGATAAACACATCAATTGCGATACCATTAACGTGTCTTAACATGACTAAATGATTTGTGCGGGTTGGTACTACGTAAAAATATCCCGATGTAGATAAACAGTTTACTAATTCTTCGTAAGAGTACTCATCCCAAACGCCGATATCAATATCTTTATCATGCCCTAATAATTTCCCTTCTCGAATACAACCTAGCAGCGTACCGCTAATCAGAAAGAAAGGTATTTTTTTGTGATCTAATACTTTTTTGAGATCCGCTAGTGCAATTGCCGCTAATTTATCATTATAAGCGGTTGTTTTTTTCTTCACTTTTGCTTGCTTTGGCAAAGGGTTGAGTTCTGTTAGTGCTAATGCCGTTTCTGTTAAACCAGCCCTTAATGCTGCATTTGTTCTTTGATGAATTAATAAATCAGATTTTAGGTGAGGTGTCGTTGTTCTTACTTTTTCAATATGCTGTTCTAAACGTTGAAAATCCGCAACAGTATTTACTAAGTTTGCCAGATATATCCAAACTTTTTTTCTTTTATTAAGTAAAGCGCATTGTTCTAATAATTGCCAAGCTTCTTCTTTACGTTTGCATTTAACGAGAATATCCGCATATAAAAAAACAACTTCGGGTATTTTTACAAAATTTGTGATTTTTTTGACCGCTTGTTCCGCTAAATCATATTCCCCACATAAGAAATAACTTTGTGCTAAAAAATAATGCCCGATATTAATGCCTTTATTGATCATTTTCTCAGCCAGTTTTCTTACTTGAGGATGATTCGCCTGTTCAAGAGCAGTAAGTAGGCTAAGCCCATACCAATATGTAGGCAAAAAATGAGGAGCATTACTTTCTCTCAAGACTCTCTGCAAAGTAAGTAAATGCTTTTTTAGGGTGTGAAACATCAAAAAATTACTCTTATTCGTGTTCGTGAATTTGTTTTTGTCCGGCTGCAAGGTCTTTCTTCGCAAGCATTTTTTTCACTTGAGTGGTTGAAATATCCGGAGTTCTAGGTAAATAAACTACTTCGCAATAATCTGCTAAGAAGTCAAATTTACCTTCCCAGTCATCGCCCATCACAAACACATCAATTGCGTTATTTTTAACATCATCGATTTTTTGTTCCCAGCTTGTTTCCGGAATCACTTCATCTACATAACGAATTGCTTTTAAGATATGTGCTCGTTCTTCATAAGAATAAGCGCATACTTTTCCTTTGCTTAAATTAAATTGATCGGTTGAAATAGCAACAGTAAGATGATCACCTAATGCTCTTGCTCTTTCTAATAAGCGAATATGCCCATGGTGTAACAAATCAAACGTACCATAGGTCAATACTTTTTTCATTCCTAACCCTCATATCGTTAAATAAAAGATATATAAAAGAAAATGTTGTAAGTTATTTTTTAATCAATTTTTTAGAAATCAGCCATATTTTACTGAAAGGTCGTTTTTTCTTTTTTTGTTGATTTATTCTTTCAATATTTAATAATTTCTCTGTTTGTCGTACATATAACTGTTGTTGTGATAATACATACTTACCTTCAGCGAGCCTTTGCAAATATTTTATAGCTTGCTTTGTTGCATCTTCATGATAAGCAAAAAGCTGTCGATATAATGCTTCATCTACTAATCTTTGCTCGATAAGAGCTTTATTAACGATATTAGCAACTTGTTTTGGTTCAAAGACTTCATATCCTAACTTTGAACGACACGCTACTTCCAAACTGAATTTGTCTAACTTTTGTTGATTTAATGATGGAATAGCAAGCAGTATCATCGGTTTTTTACAAAAAATAGCATCAAAGATTGCTCCGCTAAAATCAGAAATGACAGTATCAGCTATTGAAATAAGCGAAAGTAGCTCTTCGTTCTCATAGAAAAAATGTAAATTCGGATATAATTTCTCATAGTCTTGATACTTATTAGCTAATAAAATCGTATTATGGTGCAACTTGACTAGCACATTGTAATGTGAGGATAATTTTTCAATTTCTTCTATATATACTGTAAAGCTAGATAGGTCCCCCCAGCTTGGTGCATATAAAATCGTTTTTTTCTTTGTATCTAATATTTTTCTATATTTTTCTTTTGCTTTCTGATGAAAAAATGACTGACTCCATAAATCATATCTAGGACAACCGGTTATTTCAGTTGGAGAGAAATAGGAAATTCGTTCATAAGCATAATGTCCATAAACTAAATTTAGATCTGCCAATGCTCTCCAAGTACCGTAGTTATATGGTTCTTTAGCATACCCATATTGCAGCAATGCAATTTTTGTATAATTGAACAAATACAGTTGTTCAAAGGCAGTTTGAGCGACTAAAACATCAAAATTTCCATCAATTTTTGCATGAACATCCGCAGAACTGATATAAGCAATATGGTTGCTTATATCCCTTAAAATATCCTTACAAATTGGTACACTACGCTTTCGTTTCTCGATAATTAATAGCGCATTTGGTAAAGCTTGTAATAAAGGCTTGAAATGTAAAACTTGAAAAGTATTCCAAGCGATAAATGCTATTTTCATCAACATTTATACCTAATTATATTTATTAAAATAATGTCTATTGTTTATAGAAAAGTAATATCTTAGGTTATCGTGTTAAAAGACAGGATGTTATACTATAATCAATAATTATAGTATTGTATCTATAATTTTTTATAGTCTATACTCATTTTACACACCTTTTCAATAGAGTCTTTTTACAAGATGAAAACAAAAAAATATAATTCAATCATAAGGTTAGCTTTAGCAACTTTATTAAGTTCTGCTTGCTCAAGCCTTCCGACTTCAGGCCCTAGCCATAGTGCGATCTTAGAGGCTAATTCACAAAGTTCGGATAAACCCTTACCGGAAGTAAATGTGGTGGAACTGGATAACGGTTTAGTTCAACAGCTGTATCAAACTCAGCAAAGCCAACAATTTTCCGGATTTTTAGGCACAGTAGGCAGCGCGGGCTATGCCGGTGCAGTCAATGTGGGTGATGTACTTGAAATTTCAATTTGGGAAGCGCCGCCGGCAGTATTATTTGGCGGTACATTTAGTTCCGAAGGACAAGGTAGCGGGCATTTAACGCAATTACCGGCACAAATGGTTAATCAAAACGGGACGGTAACCGTGCCGTTTGTGGGAAATATTCGTGTCTCAGGTAAAACACCTGAAACGATTCAGTCTCAAATTGTTGGGGCATTGCAGCGTAAAGCGAATCAGCCGCAAGCATTAGTCAAAATTGCGAATAATAACTCTGCTGATGTTACGGTTATTCGCCAAGGCAATAGTATTCGTATGCCACTAACCGCTAATAATGAACGTGTATTAGATGCGGTTGCTGCAGTAGGCGGAACAACGGAAAACATTGAAGATGTGACGGTCAAGCTAACCCGTGGTTCTGAAGTAAAAACACTCGCATTCGAAACGTTAATTTCCGATCCGGCGCAAAATATTATGTTACGTGCTGGCGATGTTGTTTCACTGCTAAACACACCTTATAGCTTTACCGGTTTAGGTGCCGTAGGCAATAACCAGCAAATGAAATTCTCAAGTAAAGGTCTTACGCTTGCCGAAGCTATCGGTAAGATGGGCGGTTTAATCGATACTCGTTCAGATCCGAGAGGGGTATTCGTCTTCCGTCATGTGCCTTTTTCTCAATTGAGTTTAGATCAGCAAACGCAATGGGGAGCGAAAGGCTATGGTATGGGTATGGATATACCGACGGTTTATCGTGTGAATTTACTTGAGCCGCAATCACTATTTTTATTACAACGCTTCCCGATGCAAGATAAAGATATTGTCTATGTATCAAATGCACCGTTGTCTGAATTCCAAAAATTCTTGAGAATGATTTTCTCGATTACTTCGCCGGTTACAAGTACGACTAATGCTGTTCGTGCCTATTAATATATTGAATTTATAAGGATAAAAGATGGAAACAACTATTACGGCAAGTCCGACAGAAAAACTACAAAAACCGGTTAAACAGAAAAAAAGTTGGTTAAAAAAGCTTAATCCGTTATTTTGGGTAACTGTAGCGATTCCGACGGTATTATCAGCCTTTTATTTCGGTTCTGTTGCTTCCGATATTTATATTTCGGAATCAAGCTTCGTTGTCAGATCTCCTAAAAATCAGACCGCTTTAACCGGTGTCGGGGCCTTATTACAAGGTTCCGGATTTTCTCGTGCTCAAGACGATACTTATACTGTACAAGAATATATGCATTCTCGTACGGCATTAGAACAGTTAATGAAAGACTTGCCAATACGTGAATACTATGAGAATCAAGGCGATATTATCGCTCGCTTTAATGGATTTGATTTAAATAATAGTAAAGAGGCGTTTTACAAATATTTCCGAGATCGCTTAAGTGTTGATTTCGATTCTGTATCCGGTATTGCCAGCTTACGTATTCGTGCTTTTAATGCGGAAGAGGGACAACAAATTAATCAAAAATTACTTGCTGAAGGTGAAACACTCATCAATCGTTTAAATGAACGAGCAAGAAAAGATACCATTTCATTTGCGGAACAAGCGGTTAAGGAAGCGGAAAATAATGTAAACGCAACGGCAAGCGACTTAAGTAAATACCGTATCAAAAATAAAATCTTTGATTTACCGGCACAATCCGGTGTACAACTTTCATTAATTTCCAGCCTAAAAAGCGAATTGATTCGTGTAGAAACACAATTGGCTCAATTGCAATCTATTACACCGGACAACCCACAAGTTGATGCATTGCTTATGCGCCAAAAAAGTTTACGTAAGGAAATCGATGAGCAATCAAAACAGCTTTCCAGTAACAGTAATAGCTCTATTGCTATTCAAACTGCCGATTACCAACGCTTAGTACTTGCAAACGAGCTGGCACAGCAACAATTGACCGCAGCATTAACCTCGTTACAAAATACGAAAAATGAAGCAGATCGCCAGCAACTTTATTTAGAAGTAATCAGTCAGCCAAGCAAACCGGACTGGGCGGAAGAGCCTTATCGCTTATATAATATTTTAGCGACATTCTTTATCGGACTGATGCTGTACGGCGTATTAAGCTTATTAATTGCAAGCGTAAGAGAGCACAAAAACTAATGCAATATGGTGATCAAACAACTTTCCGCCAATCTCTCGCCATTCAAGGAAGAGTAATCGGTGCGTTACTCATGCGGGAAATTATTACGCGTTACGGACGAAAAAACTTGGGTTTTTTGTGGCTGTTTGTTGAGCCGCTATTACTCACTTTATTTATCGTTTTGATGTGGAAATTTATCCGAGCGGATCGCGTTTCCGATTTAAATATTATTGCTTTTGTGATTACCGGTTACCCAATGGCAATGATGTGGCGTAATGCATCAAACCGCACTATCGGTGCAATTTCCGGTAACTTGAGTCTTCTTTATCATCGTAATGTTCGCGTATTAGATACCTTACTGGCTCGTGTCATACTTGAGGTAGCGGGTGCAACGATTGCCCAAATCATTATTATGGCATTAGTCATTTTATTAGGCTGGATAGAAATACCGAAAGATACGTTTTATATGGTTATGGCCTGGGTATTAATGGCATTTTTTGCATTAGGATTAGGCTTGATTATTTGTTCTATTGCACAAAAATTTGAAGCATTTGGCAAAATCTGGGGAACATTAAGCTTTGTTCTTTTACCTCTTTCAGGCGCATTTTTCTTTGTGCATGCGCTACCAAGCCAAGCTCAACAATATGCAACCTTAATACCGATGATTCACGGCACGGAAATGTTTCGTCACGGTTATTTTGGCGACAGTGTTATCACATATGAAAGTATAAGTTATCTCGTCATATGTGATGTAGCCATGTTACTTTTTGGGCTCATTATGGTAAAAAACTTCAGTAAAGGAATCGAACCGCAATGATTAGAGTAAAAAATGTGAGTAAAGATTACTATACTCGAAGCGGTAAAAAAACCGTATTGCAAGATATTAATTTTGAGCTGAAAAAAGGCGAGAAAATCGGTATTTTAGGGCGTAACGGTGCGGGTAAATCAACGCTAATCCGTTTGTTAAGTGGTGTTGAGCCACCAACATCAGGTACTATCGAACGTAATATGTCGATATCTTGGCCGCTCGCTTTCAGCGGGGCGTTTCAAGGCAGTTTAACCGGTATGGATAATTTACGCTTTATTTGCCGTATCTATAATGCGGATATTGAATACGTTAAAGCGTTTACCGAGGAATTTTCTGAATTGGGTGATTATTTATATGAGCCGGTTAAGAAATATTCCTCCGGTATGAAAGCCCGACTTGCCTTTGCTTTGTCGCTTTCGGTAGAGTTTGATTGCTACTTAATTGATGAAGTGATTGCGGTGGGCGATTCTCGCTTTGCGGCAAAATGTAAGCATGAATTATTTGAAAAACGTAAAGATCGTTCGATTATTTTGGTTTCGCATAGCCCGTCTGCAATGAAGTCTTATTGCGATAATGCAATGGTATTAGATAAAGGGATTATGTATAAATTTGAGAATATAGACGAGGCTTACAAGTTCTATAACTCAACGCTTTAATAGCCCACGCACGGGCCGTACGTGGTTATGATCAGCCTTCGGCTGAGAGAGCTACGCTGTGGCTCTAAATTTCTCTTCGATAGCACTCTACAATGGCACTCGTCTTTGTAGAGTGCCTTTATTTTTATCCTATATCAAATCCAGCCCCCATCAGGAGGAGACTGGTGCTATCTTCCGTGTAATCCGTGTTTTCCGTGGTTAAATCTCAGGTGTTTTCTATTTGATTCAAAGCCGTCTGTACATAACGATAACCACCATTCTCTTGCGGGACAAATTCAAATAAATGGGTGATGCAATTTGGGGCATCCGCATCTTGGTGCGAAACAAATAGCAACTGGGTTTGACTATTAGTCACAAGCTGTTCGATAAACTGTTTAACCAATTTGCGGTTTACACCGTCCAAGCCTTGCAGAGGTTCGTCTAAAATCAGAATCGGCGGATGTTTTACCATGGCACGAGTAATCAATAATAAACGTTGTTGTCCCCACGAAAGTGAACGGAACGTTTTTTTCGCCAGACTGGCTAAATGTAAGCGTTCTAACCATTCCATTGCTTTGAGCTGTAAGGCATTCGGTACTTGTTGATAAACGCCGATTGAATCAAAAAAACCGGATAAAATCACGTCTAACGCCGAACAATTCACCCGATAATCCATATGTAATTGACTACTTACATAGCCGATATTTTTCTTAATATCCCAAATCGTTTCGCCGGAGCCACGCTGACGACCGAATAAATGTACGTAATTAGCATAAGATTGCGGATGGTCACCGGTAATAATCGAAAGCAAGGTCGATTTCCCTGCTCCGTTCGGGCCTTTAATCCACCAATGTTGTTTTGGGGCAACCGTCCAAGTTAGATCATCAATAATAGTTTTTTCGCCGTAACGAATCATCACGTTTTTCAGTTCGAACGGATTGGTATTCGGTGGGAGTTGAATCAGCGGTGCGGCACTGTCCGGCAACGGTGCATTCACATTCTGTTCTGCAAATTTTAGCTGAGAATAGACCGCTTGTTGCTCAATCGCTTGGCGTTCGCCTTGCAAAATTAATTGTAGATTATCCAATAAAGCGATATGCGTAGCACAGTCGGGAATATCGTTAAAGCGGTTAGAAATCAGAACCACCGCCATTTGCTTGCCGAGTTGCGCCATAACGTCTTGCCAATAAGCGACCGAGGCTTGGTCTAACCCTTCGAAAGGCTCATCTAGAATCAATAAATCCGGTTCACTAACCAACATTTGGCAAAATAACACTTTGCGGCTTTCGCCGGTGGAGAGCTGAATAAACGGGCGATCTAATAACGGCTGGATACGTAACTTCGCAGCATATTCTTCGCATAATTGCGTTTTTTCGCTACTGTTTAAGATAATTTGACGTGCTGTTAAACCGAAATCATCCGGTGAAATCATATCGTTGTTACGGTGTTTAAAGATTTGCTCGATGATTTTTTGTTGCTGCTCGAAGGAAAGTAAAGCGATATGTTGGAAGCTGTTTTGATATTCGCCAGAATATAACGAAAGTGAGTTGTGTAGTGCTTGGGCGAAGGCGGTTTTACCCGAGCCGTTACCGCCGACAATTACCCAAAAATCGTGAGTATTGATTTCCAGTGATTCAATCGACAGTTTATTGTGTTGAGCAAGGGAAAATAAGGCGTTATGGATGTTGATGTTTGGCATATTGCGTTCCTGTTATGACAGAAAACACAACGCTAATGGAATAATTATGCTAAGTGTGTGCGTTATGTTTTCCGGTATCAGAGAGTTTTTATATTTTTAGAGTTGTTTGCCTACTGCAAACCAATCGGCACGTCCGTTAAGGAAGTCTTGCACGGACATTGGTTTTTTACCGGAAGGTTGTAATTGAGTGATATTTAACACACCGTCTTGCGTTGCAATTTGAATACCGTTTTTATCCGCTTGTAATACTGTACCGGCAACCTTAGCTTGATGCGGTAACACATTCGCTTGATACACTTTCACACTTTGTTCTACGCCGTCCACCTCTAACGTGAGGAAGCTAATCGGCCATGGGTTAAACGCTCGAATATTGCGTTCCAGCTGACAAGCGGTCAAATTCCAGTCTAATTTTGCTTCTTCTTTTGAAAGTTTTTCCGCATAGTTGGACAGCGCTTCATCTTGTTTTTCCGCTTTAAATGCTTGGCTTTCTAAACCGTCTAATACCTCTAATAACGCCGGCGGCGCAAGTTCGGCTAACTTGGCATATAACGAAGCGGAGGTTTCGTCTGCGGCAATCGGTGTAGTAACTTTGTGTAACATATCGCCGGTATCTAGGCCGATATCCATTTGCATAATGGTCACGCCGGTTTCCTGATCGCCCGCCCAAATCGAGCGTTGAATCGGTGCCGCTCCACGCCAGCGTGGTAACAGCGAACCATGCACATTTAAACAACCGTATTTCGGCGCATTCAGTACCGCTTCCGGTAAGATTAAACCGTAAGCCACTACGACCATCACATCGGCATTCAGTGCTTTTAATTCCGCTTGTGCGTCTTCTTTACGTAGGGATTTTGGTTGATATACCGGAATGTTATGTTGTTCGGCTAATTGTTTAACCGGGCTGGCTTGCAGTTTTTTACCTCTGCCAGCAGGTTTGTCCGGTTGGGTATAAACCGCAATCACATTATGTTCTGAATCTAATAACGCTTGTAAGTGTTGTGCGGCAAAATCAGGTGTGCCGGCAAAAATAATATTAAGTTTTGACATAATTTTTCGTTGATAAGTGAATGGATAACGGAATTGTAACAGAAGAAATACAGCAACTGTGTTTCGTACTAAACATTTTTAACCACGGAATGCGCAGATTGCACGGAAGATAGCGCCCGTCTCCCGACGGGTGCTGGTAATTATTGATATATGAAAAATACAGGCACTCGTCAGAGATGAGCGCCATCAGGAAGATATTTGAAAAGTCGCAGAGTGGGCAATTACAACCAACCACGCTCTTTATAATATTTCACTGCGCCCGAATGAAGCGGAGCGGATAGCGCATTTTTGACCATTTCCATTTCGGATAAATGAGCAAATGCCGGATGTGATTTTTTGAAACGATCAAAGTTTTCAAATACCGCTTTTACTACTCGGTAAACCTGTTCCTCACTTACATCGCTTGACGTGACTAACGTTGCATAAACCCCGAAAGAATCGACCGCTTGTTCAACACCTTTATAAACGTGAGCCGGAATAGTCGCTTTCGCATAGTAGCCTTGCTCCGCCACTAATTTACCGACCACTTCATCAGCCACAGGAATCAAGCGAATATCGCAACTGTTGGCGGTTTCTTTGAGTGCGGCATTCGGGTGACCGACATTATAACTAATCGCATCAACATCTTTCTCGCACAACGCTTTGCCCATTTCTGCCGGCGTAAGTTTTAACGCTTCTTTAAAATTCGCTTCCGTCCAGTCTTTGGTTTTTAGTAGAACATTCATCGTTGCTTGCGTGCCGGAACCGTCCACGCCGACATTCACTTTTTTACCTTGCAAATCATCGACCGATTGAATAGCGGAATCGTTGCGTACTACTAAGGTAAACGGCTCGGGATAAATCGAGAAAATCGCTCGTAGTTTGTCGTTCTGTTTGCCTTCAAATGAACTGGTACCGTGATAAGCATGATATTGCCAATCCGACTGCACAATCCCCATTTCTAACTGACCGTTCGCAATTTTATTCAGATTATCAACCGAAGCATCGCTGGCAAGCGCTTTACAAGCGGTGTGATTTTCACTGCGATTTACAAATTGGCAAATCGCATTACCTGTTACAAAATAAAGCCCGCTATCACTGCCTGTCCCCAATTTCAGCGGAGTTGGATCAGCTTGCGCAACACCGGTAAGCAATAAACCGGCTAGAAGGGAAAGTTTATAAGATATTTTCATAGAGAAACCCTCAAAATAGAATTGTGTTTGCCGCTTGAAGATATACTTTTTCGTACAATATATGCAACTTTTTTCTACATTTTTTATGTACAAGCGGTCTATTTTCGCCAAATCTTGGCAAATTCGGGTATCATCATTGTTTTATATATTACTCGGCTAAGTTTATGGAATATTTTGTCCCGCAAAAAACCGTTATTTTTGAAGAAGAAATCAAAAAAAGTCGCTTTATTACCTATCTTTGCCATACCGACGGCATGGAACAGGCAAAAACTTTTTGGGCGGAAATAAAGGCTTTGCATCCGCACGCTCGTCATTGGTGTTGGGCAACGGTGGCCGGGATGCCGAATGATTCGCAACAATATGGATTTTCGGACGACGGCGAACCATCCGGTACTGCCGGTAAACCGATGTTAAATTATTTGCTCGGCTCAGGTTTAGGCGAAATTACTGCGGTTGTGGTACGCTATTACGGCGGTATTCTGCTAGGAACGGGCGGCTTGGTTAAAGCCTATGGCGGAGGCGTACAACAAGCATTACTGCAAGTTGAGCAACAACGTAAAGTGTTACGCCAACATTACCGTCTTATTTGTGAATACGATCAGTTTAATACGTTGCAACATTTAATCACCGAGCATGATATTGTAGTGCTTGAACAGCAATTTAATGAGAAAATTAACCTAACCTTAGCGATTAACCCAAGTGAACTGGAGCTGTTTATTCGACAAATAACCCAACGTTTTGCCGGAAAACTTTCTCTTACCGAGGTTGAGGAAAGAGCGAATCATTCATAACCATTGACTTTTTTGCTAAAATCTCACGAAATTTAACCGCTTACCTTCGGGCAAATGCACCCGATTCATTTGAGGTCTTTGTGCAATTCTTATCAATTCTTCGTATTGTCGGCATTCTTGTGATGAGCTTTTCATTTACGATGCTCTTACCTGCTTTCGTCGCGCTTATTTACGGCGACGGCGGCGGTCGAGAATTCCTACAATCGTTTTTACTGACGTTTAGCGTCGGTACTTTGCTCTGGTGGTTTAGTCGTAACCAAAAAAATGAGTTGCGTTCCCGAGAAGGTTTTTTAATCGTAGTCCTCTTCTGGGTGGTACTCGGCTCGCTAGGTTCCGTGCCTTTTATTATTTTAGAGCACCCCGATTTGAATTTTAGCGAATCGATTTTCGAATCCTTTTCAGGGCTCACGACAACGGGTGCAACCGTTATTACCGGTTTAGACCAGTTACCTAAAGCCATTCTGTTTTACCGCCAATTTCTGCAATGGTTGGGCGGTATGGGGATTATCGTATTGGCGATTGCAATTATTCCGCTTATCGGTTTAGGTAAACTCTACCGTGCGGAAATGCCGGGGCCGTTAAAAGACCAAAAAATGCGCCCTCGTATCGCCGAAATCTCTAAATTGCTGTGGCAAATTTATTTTAGCTTAACCATTTTATGCACCCTTGCTTTTAAAATTGCGGGAATGAGTTGGTTTGATGCGATTTGTCATAGCTTTGCCACTATTTCGATTGGCGGTTTTTCTACGCACGACGCCAGCATCGGTTATTTTGACAGCATTGTGATCAATAGTATTACCGCCGTATTTTTACTGATTTCATCAATTAACTTCGGCTTACATTTTGCCTTAATCGATCAATTGAAAGATAAAAATAACAAACAAACCGGCAATATATTTAAACGACTCTATTGGAAAGACTATGAGTTTCGTTCATTTGCCGTGATCCAATTAAGCCTGTTTTTGATTTGTTTTGCCATTTTAAGTATTTATAACTATTTTGATAATGCCGAAATCACCTTCCAACATGCGTTGTTTCAATCGGTATCGATTTCAACCACCGCAGGTTTTACCACCAATGATTTTAGCCAATGGCCGTCTTTTTTACCTATATTATTGGTGATGGCATCCTTTATCGGCGGTTGTGCCGGCTCGACCGGCGGCGGATTAAAAGTGATTCGGGTAATGTTGTTATACTTACAAGCAAACCGAGAAATTCACCGTTTCGTCCACCCTAATTCGGTTAAACCGATCAAACTCGGTGCGCATATTTTCTCGGAGCGTATCGAAGAAGGTATTTGGGCTTTCTTTTCCGCTTATATTTTTGTATTCGTAATGTGTTGGTTCGGCACTATTGCCTTCGGTATGGAAACGTTTGACGCCTTTAATGCGGTGGTTGCTTCACTGAACAATCTCGGTCCTGCATTAGGTAACGTCAGCAGTAACTTCACTCAAGTGCCGGACGGTGCAAAATGGATATTAACGATAGCTATGGTATGCGGACGTTTAGAAGTATTTACGCTCTTAGTAATTTTAAGTCCGGTATTCTGGAAAGATTAAAAATGGAATAAATAAATGAAAACCCTAATCCTCTATTTTACGACCGACGGTCAAACTAAACGTATTGCGGACAAATTGGCACAGGAAATTAGCCACGAAGTCGAACTGATTTCACTACAAGCACAAGAGGTCGATTTTTCCGAAAAACTTGCCAATGCCGATCAAATTGTCCTCGGCGCCTCAATTCGTTACGGCCATTTCAATGACTTGGTCTATCAATTTATTGAACAACATCATCAAGTTTTAAATCAAAAACCTTCCGCATTTTTTAGCGTAAATTTAACCGCTCGCAAAGCGAATCGCAAAACACCGGAAACCAATGTTTATACCCGTAAGTTTCTCGCTAAAATCAAATGGCGACCGACTCAGGTGGAAGTAATTGCCGGCGCACTGCTTTACCCTCGTTACACCTTATTGGATCGTCTTTGTATTCAACTTATTATGAAACTGACCAAAGGTGAAACGGATGCGAGTAAAGAATATGAATACACCGACTGGCAACAAGTTAGCCGATTTGGTCAAAGATTAAACAAAATAGAGTAAGTGTAAATTTAGTTAAAAGTGTTAATAGGATATTACCGTTTGTTTTATAATCGCCCACTTAATGCCCAATAGTGGGTATGAATTTCAATGAAAAAGGAAAAGCAATGAGCATTTTAAAAGAGTTCCGTGAATTTGCGGTAAAAGGCAATGTAGTAGATATGGCTGTCGGTGTGATCATCGGTGGTGCCTTCGGTAAAATCGTATCTTCATTAGTTAGCGATGTAGTAATGCCACCTATCGGTTGGTTAATCGGCGGCGTAGATTTTAAAGATCTCGCAATCGAAATCGCACCGGCAAAAGAAGGTGCTGAAGCGGTAATGTTAAAATACGGCGCATTCATTCAAAACGTATTCGATTTCTTAATCATCGCTATTGCGGTATTCGGTATGGTTAAAGTGATCAACAAACTTAAAAAACCGGCGGAAGCTGCACCGGCTGAACCGACAGCAGAAGAAAAATTATTAACAGAAATCCGTGATTTATTGAAAAAATAATCAAGGATAAAAAAGAGGGAGCGAAAGCTCACCTTACCTAAGGAAAATAAATGGCGAGCTTATGCTCGCCATTTTGCTATCTACGTAGATAAAAAAGAGAAAGCGGTCTGCTTTCTCTTTATTTTCGCAAATTATTTGACTAACTCGCCTTTCGCCTGTAAATCGGCATGATAGGAAGAACGAACGAACGGTCCACAAGCAGCGTGTTCAAAGCCCATTCTTTCCGCTTCACTACGGAACATATCAAATTCTTCCGGCGGCACATAACGTTCTACTTTTAAGTGATGACGGCTTGGCTGTAAATATTGACCGATCGTCAGCATAGTAACACCGTGATCACGTAAGTCTTGCATCACTTCTAAAATTTCTTCGTTCGTTTCGCCAAGCCCTACCATTAAACCCGATTTGGTCGGAATATTCGGGAATTCTTGTTTGAAGATTTTTAGTAGCTCAAGCGACCATTTATAGTCAGCTCCCGGACGTACTTCACGGTATAAACGCGGCACATTCTCGAGGTTATGGTTAAACACATCCGGCGGATTTTGTTTTAAAATTTCAACCGCTTGTTCTACACGACCTCGGAAATCCGGCACTAAAATTTCCACTTTACATTCCGGATTTAACGCTTTGATTTCACGTACTGTTGCAGCAAAGTGCGCCGCACCACGGTCAGCCAAGTCGTCACGATCGACCGAAGTAATTACTACATATTTTAACTTCATATCCTGTACGGTTTCCGCTACTTTACGCGGTTCTTCCGGATCTAAGGGTAGAGGTTTACCGTGTGCCACGTCACAGAACGGACAACGACGAGTACAAATTGCGCCCATAATCATGAAAGTTGCCGTACCGTGGTTAAAACATTCGTGTAAGTTCGGGCAAGACGCTTCTTCACATACCGAGTGTAAGCCGTGGCGACGCATACCGTGTTTGATACTGTCGATTTTCGCCGAAGCCGCCGGTAATTTAATTTTCATCCAACTTGGTTTCGGTAATAATTCTTGATCAGGGTCGATATTACGTACTTGAATTACCGAGGTTTTGGCTGCATCGCGATATTTCACGCCGCGTTCCATCTTGAACGCTTCCATTTTTTTAGGCTTAGTACCTGTCGCAATTGTCATTAAGTTCTATCCTTTTCTATGCAATGTTAAAGGGCGGAGATAACCCCGCCCCGACACACAGATATTATAATTCTGATGATTTGCTCTTAACGGGCAAATATTTACTCAACATTATATGTTAATAATTTGTTGTTCATTATACCCCAAAATGTTGCAAAAGTGCGCAACTAATTTTGGCGAAACTAAATCGCATTGTGCCGCCGATTCGGCAATATAATCTTTCAGTTGCGTCATTTCCAGTCCAGCATAACCGCACGGATTAATATTTCTGAACGGCGTAAGATCCATATTCACATTAAATGCTAAACCGTGAAATGAACGACCTTGACGAATTCGTAATCCTAACGAACAAATTTTCTTACCGTTAATATACACACCCGGTGCATCCGGTTTCGGATAACCTTCAATGCCGTAATCCGCTAAAGTTTTTACCACACACTGCTCTAAAGAGGTTACTAAATCTCTAACCGAAACATCTTTCCCCTGCGCTTTTAAACGCTTGATGTCAATCAACACATACATAACCTGCTGACCTTCGCCGTGGTAGGTAATTTGTCCGCCGCGATCGGTTTGTACCACCGGAATATTGGTCGGATTCAGTAAATGTTCCGGTTTACCGGCAGAACCTTGGGTAAACACCGCCGGATGCTGCACTAGCCAAATTTCATCGGCAGTATTTTCGTCACGCTTATCGGTAAAATCTTGCATTTGATGCCAGATTTCTTCATACGGTTGAACACCAAGTTGGCGAATAATAAGTTGATTCATCAGATTATCTCCGTCCGGAATTAACATCTTATTATAAGACCATTCTTACGCCTGAAATTTTAGCAAGCTCTACGTAAAGCGTTTCAACTTGATCAATATGCTCGGCAATAATATCGATTGAAACGGAATTATAGGTGCCTTTTGAACTGCGTTGTTGGCGAGGATTATAGTCGCCTTTGGCGTGAATTTGCGTGATTGCCACCACATCGTCCACTAAATCTTCACGATGGGTACCCACCACTTTAAAGGTGAACGAACACGGAAATTCTAATAAATCTTTTAATTTTGCCTGTGGTAAGTCTTGTAGGTTTACTGTTCTTGATTGTGTCATATTTATATCCTTTTTCTCTCTTATACTATTAAGACTAAGCGGTATGATTTTGCAAGAATTTTGCGAAATCATACCGCTTATAGATTGGTCATCCAAATATGGGGATGATTTTGAACATTACAAGTGAGTTACGTTTAGTCAAATAAACTCTTAACGGTTAAGACCACCCAATCCCACGCTTTACCGAAAATACCCGCTTCCGGTACATCCTGTAAAACTTGCAAATCGTTACTCGCTACGTCTTTACCGTCTAATTGATAAATCACTTTACCGATTACCTGACCTTTTGCTAAAGGTGCTTCAAGATTTTTACGTTCAAGTTCATAACGCGCTTTTAATTCCGATGCTTTACCTTTCGGTACAGTCACGAAGTTATCTTGCACCGAACCAAGTTGAACTTTGCTCGCCTCGCCGTAATAAACGCTTTGCTCGGAAACCGCCTGACCCGCTTGTAATGATTTTACCGTTTCGAAATTAGCAAAACCCCATTGAAGCAATTTTTTACTTTCAACTTCACGGCCTTTATAAGTCGGCACACCCATTACCACCGAAATTAAACGGGTATTACTATTCGTTGCCGATGCGACTAAATTATAGCCGGCTTGATTAGTATGCCCGGTTTTCATACCGTCCACATTAATCGTTTTATCCCAAAGTAATCCGTTACGGTTCGGTTGCGGTTTTTTAATGTTGTACTTAAATTCTTTTTCTGCGTAAATTTTATATTCTTCCGGCTGATCTCGAATCACATGCGCACCGATAATCGCCATATCACGTGCCGATGAGTATTGATCCGGGTCGTCCAAACCGTGCACGGTCGTAAAGTTAGTATTTTTTAAACCGAATTGCTGACCGAATTTATTCATTTGGTCAATAAAAGCTTGTTGAGAACCTGAAGTATGCTCTGCCAAAGCCACCGCCGCATCGTTACCTGAAACGATAATTAAACCTCGCATTAAATCGGCAACCGATACTTGCGTATTTAAATCCAAGAACATTAACGAAGATCCCGGAAACTTCTGTGCCCAAGAATTTTCCGTTACGGTTACCATATCGCTGTTTTTCACTTTGCCTTGTTTAAGCGCATCACCTACCACGTAACTGGTCATCATTTTAGTTAATGAGGCGGGATATTGACGTTGGTCCGGATTTAAACTCGCTAACACATTACCCGAGTTATAATCCATTAAAATATAGGTCTGTGCATTTAATTGCGGTGCCGAAATACCGAAGTCCACATTTGCGTCTGCATGAACAAACGGAGAAACGGCTAAAGCACAAAGGCTTACGGATTTTAATAACGTTCTTTTCATAAAAGCATCCAATTCTTTGGGGAAACAACAGGTGGTATAAAGCAAACAAGGGCTTGTTGAAACTCAACAAACCCTGATGCGAGATATAAAATATTCTAAATATCTTCTTCGCTCGCTACAGAAGTAGCTTTTTTATTTTTATTTAGCACGGCTAACTTAACGTGTGCGGTGCCGGCTCCATGTATTCCCAATTGGCGCGCGGCTGCTTTAGATAAATCCACCACACGAGTATGAGCATACGGCCCGCGATCATTCACACGAACAACAACCGAACGACCATTACGAGTATTGGTTACTTCCACTAAAGTACCGAAAGGTAATGTTTTGTGCGCTGCGGTCATTTCCGAATTGCTAAATCTTTCGCCGTTTGCGGTACGGCGTCCGTTAAATTTATCTGCATAGTAACTTGCAACACCAGACTGATAGTGGTTACGAGCAGTATGTTTATGTTGTTCTTTAAGCGACTTTTTAACAGTTTTGACTGATTTTTTCGCTTTAAGAGCGGTTTGTTTTACCGCTTTTTTTGCAGTTTTAGAAACGATGTGCTTCTTTATGACTGCTGTTTTTGCGTGTTTGGTTGCTGCAACAGAATTCAATGATCCTAATGTTAAGAATCCAGCTAACAACAGGGTTACCATTTTACTTAATCGCATAAGTTTTCCTCATTTAGATATCGTACTGTGTAACGATGTGTTTTGCCCACAAAACAGGATTATCTTGTGGTGGCTGTTAATCTTTCTTTTGATAGATAACTGCTCTTGTATGTGCTTTTTGATACCGCAAAAAAGCAAAAGTTCAAACCCTATATTCAGCCTGTAGGGTTCAAATTAAAGTTTACTATACGGGTTGTTACCGCTGATACGCTTACGATGAACATAAGCGGACATCATCAACCCGAATGCCGCCATGAGCGTCACATAAGAGGTTCCCCCATAGCTAAACAGCGGTAAGGGTACACCAACTACAGGTAAAATACCACTCACCATACCAATGTTTACAAAAACATAAACAAAGAAAAGCAATGCGGTACCGCCCGAAATAAGTCGTCCGAAGGCAGAATCACTCTTGGCTCCCATGACTAAACCTCTGGCAATTATGAACAAATAAATCGCCAATAAGATTAAAATACCGACCATACCGTGTTCTTCACTGAGTACGGCAAAAATAAAATCGGTATGCGGTTCGGGTAAAAACTCAAGTTGCGACTGTGTGCCTTCCATCCAGCCTTTACCGTTAATGCCGCCCGAACCGATGGCAATTTTCGATTGAATAATATGATAACCGGCTCCCAGCGGGTCTTTTTCCGGATCAATCAAGGTCATCACACGGGTTTTTTGATAATCATGCATCAAGAAAAACCACATAATCGGAATAAAACCGGCGAGAAAAACTACACCGGCACTAATTAACTTCCAGCTTAAACCCGCCAAAAATAATACGAAAATACCGGCGGCACACACTAAAATCGATGTACCTAAGTCCGGCTGTATCGCAACCAATAAGGTTGGCAAGATAATAATCCCCAGCGCAATAAAAGTATCTTTTAAACTCGGCGGTAAAGCTCGTTTCGCTAAATAAGTCGCCACCATCAACGGTACCGACAATTTGGCAATTTCCGACGGCTGGAAACGCACAAAGCCTAAATTCAACCAACGTTGCGCCCCTTTACTGGTTTCGCCGATTAAATCCACTAAGATTAACATCACGATACAAACAAGGTAGAGATAAGGCGAAACTCGCTCGTAAAAACGAGGCGGAATCATTGCCATAAAAAGCATTAAACCCAGACCGAGCGAAACTTGAATAATACGGTTGGTAAACATCTTTTCACTGGCACCGCTGGCACTATACAGCACAATTAAACCGTAACCGGTAATTGCCAACAATCCGAGTAACAACCATATATCGAGGGAAAAAATCTTCCAAAAAAATTTTCTTATTCCGCTACTCATTATTTGTTTGTCCTTCTTGTTCAAGCGGTTGAATTTGCTCAATATTTTGCAATGGTTCCGTAGTTCCCACCGGTTCTTTTAAGGTATTTCGTAAAGCGAAATCCATCACTTGGCGAGCCACCGGTGCGGCATTAGAACCGCCGCCGCCCGCATTTTCTAAAATAATCGCAACGGAAACTTTAGGTTCTTCATACGGCGCATAGCTGATAAACCACGCATGGTCGTGTAGCTCTTTTTTCAACGCATTCTTATTGTATTTACCGCCGTTTAAGTTAAACACCTGCGCCGTACCGCTTTTACCGGCGGCACGGTAAAACGAACCGCCTGCTTTACGTCCGGTACCGTTTGCGGCATTAATCACGTTATACATACCGAACTTCGCCACTTGCCAAAAACGCTCCGGCACGCCTTGAATATCTTCGAACAATAGCGGGTCTTTATACGGTTCAGTTTTATCGCTGCCGATCACTTCCATCATCAAGTGCGGAGTATTGACACGCCCGTTATTAATCAAGATTGCTTGCGCTTTCGCCACTTGTAACGGGGTTGCAATCCAGTAACCTTGTCCGATACCGACCGGAATCGTATCACCCTGTACCCAAGATTTTTTATGACGACGTTGCTTCCATTCACGATTCGGATATACGCCGGCTGACTCTTCAAAAATATCAATGCCCGTTTTCTGTCCGAAACCGAATTTACGCATCCATTCCGACATTTTTTCGATGCCGGTATCATAGGCAAGCTGATAGAAGAAAGTATCGGAAGACTCGGTAATCGCTTTATTTACGTTCGTTGATCCGTGACCGCCTTTTTTCCAATCTCGATAACGTTGTGTCGTGCCCGGTAAGATCCAAAAACCCGGGTCATAAATCGCATTTTGCGGTGTAATTTTTCCTTCCGCCAATCCCATCACCGCGTAAAACGGTTTCACCGTGGAAGCCGGCGGATAAGTCCCTTGCGTTGCACGGCTATATAACGGACGAGCTGGGTCTTCCAATAAGCGTTTGTAATCCGCCCCTGATACGCCGCCGACAAATAAGTTATTGTCGTAGCTCGGGTTGGTAACCATCGCCAATACGCTACTGTCACGAGGATCTAGCACCACTACCGAACCTTTTTGATCGCCGAGCAAATTCTGAATATATTGTTGTAATTCCACATCAATGGTTAAACGAATGCTGCTACCCGCCACCCCAGGCTGATCACGCAATTTACGAATCACTTTGCCTCGGTTATTGATTTCCACCTCTTCAAAGCCGGTTTGTCCGTGTAATTGATCTTCGTAATATTTCTCGATACCTAATTTACCCATATCGTGCGAACCGGCGTAATTACCGAACTTCCCATCTTCTTCGAGTTTTTTCTTATCTTTTTCGTTAATTTTCGCCACATAACCGAGAATATGGGTTAAGGTTTCGCCGTAAGGATAATTACGTTTGTAATACGCTTGTACGTCTAGACTTGGAAAACGATATTGGTTTACCGCAAAACGCGCCATTTGTTCTTCGTTTAAATTACCCTTTAATAAAATCGGCGTATAACGAGAGGTGCGTTTTTTCTCTTTACGGAACTCTTCCACATCTTCATCGGTTAAGCCGACTACATCACGTAGTTCAACTAACGTTTCTTCTAGGTTTTCGGTTTTTTCAGGAATGATATAAAGCCCGAAATAGGTAATATTTTCAGCTAATACTTTACCGTTGCGGTCGTAAATTAAACCGCGAGTAGGCGGAACAGGTAATAATTTGATACGGTTACCGTTGGAACGTGTTTGATAATCCTCATAATTCACCACCTGCAAATGATACAGATTGGTTAATAGCACACCCGTAAGTGCCAATACCCCGATAAATGCAATCAACGCACGACGAGCAAACAGATTGCTCTCCGCTTGCCCATCTCGCACTTTTTCACGAGGCTTTGGATTAGTTAATTTTCCGAGTTTACCAAACATTGTTTATCTCATTTTGTGCTCGAGCGAACGGAACAAGCGGTCAAAATTTTGGCATTTTTTACCATGTCCGTTCGAGATCAAGCTATTCTCGATGATAAGGGTGATTTGTAGTCAGTGACCACGCACGATATAAACTTTCAGCAACAATTACGCGCACCATCGGATGCGGTAAGGTTAGCGGCGAAAGAGACCAGCTTTGTTCTGCGGCGGCTTTACATTCCGGCGAAAGTCCTTCCGGCCCGCCGATCAGCAAGCATACGTCTCGCCCGTCATTTTTCCACGCCTCCAATTGGCTCGCCAATTGTTCGGTTGTCCACGGCTTGCCCGGAATATCCAAGGTCACAACTTTGCCTTTACCGGCGGCGGCTAACATCGCTTTGCCTTCTTGCTCTAAAATGCGTTTAATATCCGCATTTTTGCCGCGTTTACCGGCGGGAATCTCAATCAGTTCAAACGGCATATCTTTCGGGAAACGGCGTTGGTATTCTTCAAAACCGACCTTTACCCAATCCGGCATTTTTTGCCCGACCGCAATTAATTGTATTTTCATTGTGCCACCACGAAAATGACGATTATGCCCACAGTTTTTCTAATTGATACATTTCACGGGCATCCGCTTGTAATAAATGCACAATTGCTTGACCAAAATCGACCACGATCCAATCCGCTACCGCTTTACCTTCTTCACCAAATACTTCAAAGCCCGCTTGTTTTGCTTCTGCGCTTAAACGATCTGCGGTTGAAGCTACGTGACGCACCGAAGTACCGGTTGCGATAATCATGGTATCGGTAATGCTCGATTTACCGCGCACGTCAATCGCTAAAATATCTTGCGCTTTTAAATCATCTAAAGTTTTTGTTAAAAATTCGACTAAATTTTGTTCCACGTTCAGTTCTCTTTCAAATTTACTAAAATACAAACGTTAAATTTTAACACAAATTCGTTGCAATATAACAAATAGACAAAAGTAAA
This sequence comes from Actinobacillus genomosp. 1, assembly GCF_029774175.1. Lineage (NCBI taxonomy): Bacteria > Pseudomonadati > Pseudomonadota > Gammaproteobacteria > Pasteurellales > Pasteurellaceae > Actinobacillus > Actinobacillus genomosp. 1. The sequence continues at coordinate 1,854,955 of NZ_CP103834.1, forward strand.
GCGGTCGTATTTGCAAATTTTTTTACCAATACGACCGCTTGTATTTAACCGGCTTAGAGCTGTGCCATTTGTTCTAATAATTGCGGAGATTTGTCCACCATTCGTAATAACAAAGTAGCTTGTGGATTCGGTTTAGTTTTGCCTTGCTCCCACCCTTGATAAGTCCGCACGGAAGTATGCAATTTATGCGCAAAAACCGCTTGCGACAGATTTAATTTTTCTCGAATCGATTTAACTTCAGACGGGCTAAGTTCTACTGGTTCAGGCTTTTCTAATACCGTGGTTCGCAGGGTGATTTTGCCTTGGATATGTTTTTCATAAGCATCAAGCCCTTCCATTAAATCATCAAAAAGTTTTCCCATTACAACTCCTTATCTCTAATTCAACAATACGCTTCACTTTATTCGCTAACATATTGCGTTCCGTATTAGATAAATCTGATTGTTCATCTTTACCATATGCGGTAACCAACAAAATTTTTGAATAATTCACAATATGATAATAAATTACCCTTGCTCCACCTCTCTTACCTTTATTTCGTTGCATATCTGCAATTCTAATTTTGCGTAAGCCGTTCGTACCTTGGATTAAATCTCCTTTATTAGGATTTTCTAATAGCTCATTCTGAAAATGTCTATATTCTTCATCACTAAGGTGCTTTTGTCTATATCGCTCAAAAGGTGGTAATTCTACAAAAACTAACTTCACTGTTTCCCTCACTATACGCTTAAAGCGTATGCTTTTCAACCAATGAAAGATAGCTTATAAGTGTTTAAGTAACATACAACTTGATTATTCTTTTTTTGCGATCAAGATCGAAAAATCAACGTATTAATAATCACTCAACAAAAAATAAGGCTAGTGATCACTAGCCTTTTTGATCTTCTTAAGCCATTAATTTTTTTAAGCGATACAACTCATCCAACGCTTGGCGAGGGGTAAGTTCATCTGGGTCGATGCTCATTAATGCTTTTTCCACGTCACTTTGTTGTACAACAAGCGGTTGAATTTGCGGTGTTTCTTGCAAATCCGCAGCGAATAATAAATTACCTTGCGGGTTATCGTGCGCTTCTTTGGTTTGTAATGAGATCTCTTCCAAATGCGCTAAACGCTGTTTCGCCAGTTGAATAACCTGTTTCGGCACACCGGCAAGCGCCGCTACCGCTAAACCGTAGCTTTTACTTGCCGCACCTTCTTGTACGCTGTGCATAAACACGATGGAATCCTGATGTTCTCGCGCATCTAAATGCACGTTCGCTACACCTTTTAACTGACTTGGCAAACTGGTCAGCTCAAAATAATGAGTCGCAAATAAGGTAAGCGATTGGGTTTTCTTGGCTAGCCATTCGGCACACGCCCACGCAAGCGATAAACCGTCATAAGTTGAAGTTCCACGCCCGATTTCATCGATCAGCACTAAGCTGTTTTCGGTTGCCTGATGCAAGATATTCGCCATTTCGGTCATTTCCACCATAAAAGTTGAACGCCCCGAGGCTAAATCATCACTTGCACCGATACGAGTAAAAATACGGTCTAACGCACCGATTTCCGCACTGTCCGCCGGCACAAAGCTACCGATATATGCCATTAAGCTGATCAATGCGATTTGACGCATATAGGTACTTTTACCGCCCATATTCGGGCCGGTTACCACCAATAAATGACGTTGTGCGTTTAAGAATACCGGATTGGCAATAAACGGATCTTTTAACACTTGCTCCACCACCGGATGGCGACCTCCTTTGATATTCACGCCTCGTTGTAAGCTGAACGTCGGACGCACATAGTTCAAACTTTCCGCTCGCTCGGCAAGATTGGTCAGTACGTCTAATTCGGATAATGCCATCGCCGCCAACTGCAATTCGCCCAAACGCGGCATAAGTAAATCGAACAACTCATCATAAAGTTGTTTCTCCAATGCTAATGACGCACCTTTTGCTTTCAGCACCTTATCTTCATAGGTTTTCAGCTCGGGAATAATATAACGCTCGGCATTTTTCAAGGTTTGGCGGCGTACGTAGTGCATCGGGGCTTTATGCGCTTGTCCTTGGCTAATTTGAATATAGTAGCCGTGTACTGCATTAAAGCCGATTTTAAGCGTATCAATACCGGTTGCTTCTCTTTCTCGAATTTCGAGATTTTCCAAATATTGCGTTGCACCGGCAGAAAGCTCTCGCCATTCGTCCAACTCCGCATTGTAACCTGCGGCAATTACACCGCCGTCACGAATTAATTGTGGAGGCGTTTCAATAATCGCACGTTCAAGCAGTGCGTGTAATTCACTGAAATCGCCTATTTGTGCCACAAGTGCATCAAGCGAAGCGGTCAAATTTTTCGCATTTTTTGCAATATCAGGCAATTGTGCCAAGGCGGTACGCAAACGGGTTAAATCACGTGGGCGAGCCGAGCGCAATGCAACACGAGCAAGGATTCGCTCCATATCACCGACATTTTGTAGTAACGGCTGAAGCAGTTCGATACGTTGTTCTTTTTGTAAAGTGTCAATTATATCTTGACGCTTTTTCAACTTTTCTAGGTCACGAATCGGTTGATGAATCCAGCGTTTCAGCAAACGGCTACCCATTGGCGTAACGCATTTATCTAAAACCGCTGCTAACGTGTTTTCCGTTCCGCCGGCTAAGTTTTGGGTAAGTTCTAAGTTACGGCGAGTTGCCGCATCCAGCAAAACGGTATCGCTATTTTGTGCCAAATGAATACTGTTGATATGCGGTAAGGCTGTACGTTGCGTTTCTTGTGCATAGTGTAAAACACAACCCGCCGCACATAATGCCACCACGGCTTTTTCCACCCCAAAACCGGCTAAACTTTGTGTACCGAATTGGCGATTTAATAAATTAATCGCCGTGACTAACTCAAATTCCCACACCGGACGGCGACGTAAGCCTTTATAATTATTTAAAATCTCAGCGGCAGAAAAATCTTCCGCATATAGAATTTCTGCCGGTTGTAAGCGTTGTAATTCGGCAGCGAGCGCTTCTTTATTTGGTAATTCGGTAATTAAAAAACGTCCGGAAGTCATATCCAAAGTTGCAATCGCAAACACGCCCTTTTCTTCGTAAATCGCTGCAACTAAATTATCCTGTCGTTCCGGCAATAACGCTTCATCACTTACGGTACCGGGGGTAACAATGCGCACAACTTTACGTTCAACCGGGCCTTTACTGGTTGCTGGATCACCAATCTGCTCACAAATCGCCACCGATTCGCCCAATGCGACCAATTTAGCTAAATAGCCTTCTACCGCATGATAAGGCACGCCAGCCATCGGAATCGGCTCACCCGCCGATGCGCCTCGCTTGGTCAAAGAAATATCTAACAACGCCGCCGCTTTTTTGGCATCGTCATAAAACAATTCGTAAAAATCGCCCATACGATAAAACAACAAAATATCAGGATTTTGCGCTTTAAGTTGCAAATATTGCACCATCATCGGCGTGTGCTTAGAAAGATCTTGAGTCATAGCTTCGCAGTTAAGTTAGTCAAAATTGGCGGTTAGTGTAACAGATTGAGGAAGTGGAAAAAACTGCGAGGCATAAAAGGAATAATTCGGAGAATAATAAAAGGAATGAAACAAGCGGGCTAAATTTGCAAAATTTTTGCTAATTTAAACCGCTTATCAGAAAGTTTAATCCGCACGAATTTGATGTAAGAAGCGTTTAGTGCGTTCGTGTTGCGGATTCTGGAAAAGTTGTGCCGGCGAGCCTTGTTCAACAATTTCACCGCCGTCCATCACGACCACCACATCCGCCACATCTAATGCGAATTTGATTTCGTGCGTAACCACCACCATTGTCCAGCCTTCCAAGGCAAGTTCTTTCATGGTATTGAGTACATCTTGCACCAATTCCGGATCAAGTGCCGAAGTCGGTTCATCAAATAACATCAATTCCGGTTGAATCGCTAATGCACGTGCAATACCAACCCGCTGTTGCTGACCACCGGAGAGTTGGAACGGGTAAAGCTGCGCTTTATCGGATAAACCGACTTTTGCCAACAATTTCTCGGCTTCCGCTTTGGCTTGTTCCGGCTTTTTGCCTTGCACAAATACCGGGCCTTCCATCACATTTTCTAATGCGGTTTTGTGTGGAAATAAGTTGTAATTTTGGAACACCATACCCGATTTACGGCGTAAGGAAAGAATCTGTTTTTTGATATTTTTTGCTGAAAAATCTACGCTTAACGGCTCTGAGCCGTCAAATGTGATTGTGCCTTGCTCCGGCATTTCCAGCGCATTTAAACAACGTAAAAACGTGGTTTTACCGGAACCGGACGGCCCAAGAATTACCACCACCTGACCTTTTTTAATTTCTAGATCGATGCCACGTAAAATCGTGTTGTTGCCAAAGGTTTTATGAATATTGCTAATTTTGATCATTTTGTTTTCCGTGGTTAGCCATTATTTCGCTACAAAGCGGTTAAAGCGGCGTTCGAGTTTTGCTTGAATCAAGAAAAGTACCCAACAGAAACACCAATAAATTAAACCCGCCTCAATATATACCGGCAAGAAGTCGTAAGACATATTCGCCATTTGTTGTGCGACACGGAACATTTCCGTTACTGTTACCACAGAGGCCAACGAGGTGTCTTTAAACAAACCGATAAAAGTGTTGCTTAACGGCGGCACTGCGACTCGAATCGCTTGCGGTGCAATAATCCGGCGGAAGGTTTGCATATAAGTCATACCGATGGTATAACCGGCTTCCCATTGCCCTTTCGGCACGGAAGAAATCGCCGCACGCACGGTTTCCGAACCGTATGCACCGATATTCAGAGAGAAACCGATAATCGCCGCCGGAATCGGATCAATATACACACCGATCGCCGGCAAGCCGTAAAATACCACCGAGATTTGCACCAACATCGGTGTGCCTCGAATAATCGAGATATACACTTTCACAATCGCAAGTGCGATGCGATGCAACATACCGTTTACCGGAGTCACTCGGATCAAGGCGACGCCGACCGCAATCGCCATACCGATAATAAAAGAAGCGATTGCTAACGGAATGGAAACTAAGACCGCCGCTTCAACCATTGGGAAGAAGGCATCCATCACCAGTTTCACACGTGCTTCATCCATAAATGGAATTTGCAGTAATAAATTTTCTAACACAAGTTTTCCTAATTGAAATGTAATAAATTGAATTTTAAGGGATATAAATAGAAATGTACACGTCTAGACGGCTAAATAAAAAATAAGCGGTAAAATTTGTTAAAATTTGGACAAATTCTACCGCTTGTTACCTTTCAATATTTACCGATTATACGTTTTTCGGTTTGCTCACCATAATCTCAATCACTTGGCGATCAGTATATTGCATACTGCGGGAAGCAATCGCACAAAGGTTATTGATTGAACGGTCGATTTGGTGTTCGACAATCCCTTCGTTGCCGGTCACTTGGGTATCGTCCAATGCCATTAAAATCGATTTATAACTGGAACTCACACTGGTTGAAACCTTCATCGCGCAGCTATTTGCCGCACCGTCACAGATAATGCCGCTGATGTCGCCGATCATACTGCTGATTGCCATACTAATCGCTTCAAATTTGCCGGTTAGCAACCACGCTACGCCGGCGCAACTGCCCATAGCCGCCGTAGTGACCGCACATAACGCAGAGAGTTTCGGTAATTTACTATGAATATAAATCGCCATTAAATGCGATAGGAATAAGGCTCGAATCAACTGTTCTTCACTCGCAGCTAAATGACGCGCGACCACAACCACCGGCATTGTCGCCGTAATCCCTTGGTTGCCGGAACCCGAATTACTCATTGCCGGTAAATTTGCGCCACCCATGCGTGCATCACTGGCAGCGGTAGTTTCAATCACAATTCGATTCAATAAATCGTCACTAATTAATCCTTTGCCGATTTGTTTTTGTAGCGTTCGCCCGATATGTAAACCGTAATCTTGATTCAAACCTTCTTGTGAAAGCGCACTATTTAAAATCGCCGCTTGTTGAATAAAGCGAATCTTCTCTAATTCCACATTTAAAGAAAAATCATAAATATCTTTCGCATTTAAGTCAGCAAAAACATTTTCCGCATTTTCACTTTCCACTACACAAGGTTTGGAAAATAGTAATTCGCCGTTTTTCTCAATATAAATCACATTGGTATGATGTGCGGCAATACGCACTTTGACTTGTTGATCGGTATTAAACAGTGTGGCTTCGGAATAGAGAATATGTTCGGTATCGGAAATACTCACTTCGATTTTATGATCGTTGATCATTTGTTTCGCCAGTGCCACTTGTTCGGAGGTAATCTGTTTTAATACTTCTAAACCGCCGTTTGGATCGCCGCCGATTGCCCCGATTGCCGCCGCCATGGTTAAGCCGACCGTACCCGTCCCGGGAACGGTTACCCCCATACCGTTTTTCATCAAATTCGGCGAAACTTTAGCTTCGATACGATCAGGTAACGCCCCTAAATACTGACGAGCCACAGCCGCTGCTAACGCCAAAGAAACAGGTTCGGTACAACCTAACGCCGGCACGACTTCTTGTTGTACGGTGGCAAGAATCGCTTGTTCTAATTCCGATTTAAATTTCATTTAATTTTCTATCCTTAATTATTCATCAGTTATGTTGTTATTATAAATTTTAAAAAATACGACCGAGATAAAATTTTACTAAAAAAGCCGCAACATATTCCACCGTTTCATAAGATGATTTTCATTCATCGTTATCCGTTTTAAGTTTTAGCTAAAAATCCGCGAAAAATGACCGCTTTTTGATTTAAGTCTAATCGCTACCCCGTCTTGATTATAGAGCCGCTTCATTTCCAAATTTATAATTCCTACTAATTTAATCAACTATATTATTAGGAGTTTACGATGTCCGTTTTAACTGATAAAGATTGGCATACAGCCCCGCTTAGCGAAATCATTGATTTTATTATCCCCCGTTTTCACGATAAACATCGCAACCAATTACCACCCCTAATTGAATTGGCGGAAAAAGTGGAATCCGTTCATACAGATAGTGCTGATTGCCCGAAAGGTTTAGCGGCGATTATTCGTAAAATTTATACGGATTTAGTGAATCATATGATGAAGGAAGAACAAATTTTGTTCCCGTTGATTAAAGCCGGCAGAGGAAAAATGGCGGCGGCACCGATTTCTGTGATGGAAGCCGAACACGATGAAGCCGGTAACGATGTTGAAGCAATGCAAAAACTGACGAATAATTTCAACCCGCCGGAGGGTGCTTGCACGTCTTGGCGTCATTTATATCAAGGCTTACGAGAATTTGCCGCTGATTTAGATGCGCACGTGGATTTGGAAAATAATACGCTTTTCCCTCGTGCGTTAGCCGGTGATCAGCCTTAAGCAAAAACAAGCGGTTGATTTTAAAGAAAAATTTGCAAAATTCTTGTGAAAATCAACCGCTTGTATAAAGATCTTTTTTAATGTGCGTAAAAAAGCGCTGCTTCATCTAAACCTCAGCAACGCGCCTTATATTTATCTCTCCTGCATAGCTTGTTTCATACGAGTAATCGGCTTAATCAGATACTGGAAGACCGTTTTTTCTCCGGTTCGAATATCGACGGTTGCCGTCATACCCGGCGTAATATCTAACTCCTTACCGTTTTTATCCATTAATTTACTGTCATTCGTTTCAATTAAAATGCGGTAATACGATTGGTCAGGATTCAACTTGAGATTGCTTGGACGGCGTTCATCCTGTAACGTATCTGGGCTTAATAGCACCACTTTTCCTTCAAGCCCGCCATAAAGTGAATAATCATAGGCACTAATTTTAACCAAAGCCTCTTGACCCGGACGAATAAATGCCACATCTTTAGGACTGATATAGGCTTGTACCAATAGTTTTTCATCAATCGGCACAATCTCTAAAATATCCTGTCCGGCTTGCACGACACCACCGACCGTATTAATTTTAATATTCTTTACCACTCCTCGTAACGGTGCTTTAAGCTGAGAACGCTCTACCGGATCAGCTCTCATTGCCATATTTTCTCGAGCTTGAGCCAATTCCGATTCCGTTTGAACCAATTCACTACTTGACTCCGCCGAATAACGGTTTTTTCTTTCCGCAATTTGTTGCGCAAGATCCGCCGATTGGCGTCTGGAACGCAATAGTTCAACCTCAGACATTACCCCTCTCGCTACCATCGGAGAGGTAATTGAAATTTCTCTATCAAGTAATGCCTTACTTCTGGTTAGCCCGCTAACCGCCTCTTCCATCGCTTTACGACGAGCGGTATAAACCGCAAGCTCACGCTGGCGAATCTCTGTAGGAATTTCTTCTGGAAAATCAAGAGGAGTATCATAGGCTTCCGCACGTAAACGAATCGCTATTGCCTGTAAATTAAGTACTTTCGCTTCACTTTCACGTAAAATAGCGGAACTTCTCGTATCATCCAAAGTAAGAAGAATTTGCCCTTTTTCAACAATATCCCCTTCTTTTACTTTCATTTCACGAATAATACCGGGGTCTAAACTTTGTACAATCTGATCTCGGCTACTCGGGATAATACTTCCTTGCCCTCTAGTTACTTCCTCTAACGGGCTATTGTATGCCCAAATAACAAATACAATTAAAAAAACAAAGAACAACATAATAACGGAAAAAATACCCTTATGTTTTTCCGTTTGCATTGCCGCATTAAGATCGTTAATAAGGGCAAGATCAGACTGCTTAATTTCTTCCGATTGCTTATCTTTCATGGATTAATCCTATCACTTAACTTTTTACCCACTATTCTGACGACTTCATTTCATTATTACGTAAACGTTCCAACACCTCTTCCTTAGGGCCGTCCATAATAATTTTTCCCTGATCCATCACAATAATACGCGTAACCAACTGTAAAACTAAGGTACGATGGGTAACGAATACCATTGTACGGTTTTGTCCCCAATGAGCTAACGCTTGTAATGCTTTTACTTCCGAAGTCTGATCCAAATCACTGGTCGGTTCATCCAATAACACCACTCTAGGATCTTTAAGCGTTAAACGGGCTAACGCTACCATCTGCTTTTGACCGCCGGATAACCCCAAACCGTTTTCACCTAACGGCATATCCAACCCTCTAGGATGACGCTGTATCAAAGAGTCTAAACCGAAACGACTAAGTGCCGTTAATAAGTCTTGATCTCGAGAAAAATGATCCGTTCTGGCTAAATCTAAATTCTCACGTAACGAACCTAAAAATAAACGCGGTGCTTGTTCAAATAACGTTACTTGGTTACGTAAGAAATTAGGATCAATCTGACGAATATCCACATTATCCAACATAACATTCCCTTTAGATGGCTCATAAAGACCTGCCATTAACTTCAGCAACGTACTCTTACCGCTACCGATACGCCCTAAAATAGCAACCTTTTCTCCCGGTTGAATTTTCAAATCCAAATCCGTCACAATATCGCCGCTATCTTTATTATATTGGAAAGCCGCATGCTTAAATTGAAGCGCACCTCTTACATTATCCAGCGTAATATATTTCTGATCAGGCTTACGTTCGATCGGACGCTCGACAATGCTATTAATCCCCTCTAACGCCATACGCGCCTGCTGAAAACGTGTCGCTAAATTCGCTACTTGACCTAATGGAGCTAATGCTCGACCGGATAAAATCACCGAAGCAATCAAAGCCCCCATCGTAATACGGCTCGCTTCATTTTCGGCATGAATCAAATAAGCACCGACCAACACCAAGAAAACGGTATTGAGCTGTTGCATCATCGCCGTAAAATTCGTCACAAAATTGCTTAAATCACGTACTTTAATTTGAGTAGCCGCCGTTTTCGCCGTAAACATATCCCAGCGTTGTTGCGCCCAATTGGTCGCATTATTCGCTTTTAGCGTTTCGATACCGTCTACCGCTTCAACAATCAACCCCTGACGCTGAGAACTCTCTCTCATCGTTTCATTAATTTTTTTAGCTAATTTCGGCTGCACCGCAAAACCGACGATAACGACGATAGGAATAACCGTAAGCGGTACGAGAGCAAGATAACCGCCCACCAAATAAATCACAAAAATAAATAAAAAGATAAACGGCAAATCGACTAATACAAGCAAACTTGCACTCGTCATAAATTCTCGAACGGCTTCAAATTCACGTAAATTATTCGCATAAGAACCCGCCGATACCGGTTTATCGATTAATCGAATACTCATTACACGACGGAACAATGCCGAACTAATAATTAAATCCGCTTTTTTACCGGCAATATCGGTTAAATGCCCCCGAATCAATTTTGCCGCTAATTCAAATAAAATCGCTAAAATAACCCCGATACTTAATGCCCATAAAGTTTCATACGTTTTATTCGGAATTACCCTATCATAAACATTCATCACATAAAGCGAGCTGACGAGTGCCAAAAAGTTAATGATAAACGTTGCTAAAATCACTTGGTAATAATACGGACGGAACCGAGCAATCACCTTCCAATACCATGACTTCGGCAAATGATATTCAGGTAATTCGGAACGTTCATCAACAGCTACTTTAGGCTTAATAAACCAACAATACTGTAAATAAATCTCGGATAACGCACTTTCATCTACAACTTGCGTAACCCCGGACTGCGTCAAATGATAACGACGATCTTTACCACTTCCCTCAATCTTCGTCACAAGCGCCGCTTCTTCATTGCGTAAGATAATCACTACAGGCACCGATAAACTAGGAATATCCTGCAAACTACGCTTGGAAATACTATTTTCAAAACCGTGTGATCGTAATACCTCAACCAATGATTGGAAATTTACATTTAAATTCTGATCTCTAACGACCTGAGCGGTTAAAGCCTCTTTAGATACCGGCGTACCATAAAATTGCGTCGCTAAAGCGACATGCTCGATAATTGCTTTCATAATAATGTGTTATTTTTTATCCGTTAAATTCAATACCGGAATACCCGCCCATTGCGCAACTTTAGCTTGAGAGACTAAATACAATAATGCTGCGTCACGATAATTGTTACGTGCCGCAACTTCCGTTGCTTGTACCTGAGTTAATTCTTGATAAGCATCTAATAAATTTAATAAACTTTTCGTTGCAATCTCAAACTGTAACTCCGTATCCTTAACCACTTTTCTTTGTGCGGCTATCTGTTTTGCGGCTAATGTTAATAAGCTCTTATTACGCAACATCTCGACTTCCGCCGTACGCCCTTTTTCAACCACATCCAACTCGATTTCTCGTAACTTCGCATCCGCCGCCGCTTGTGAATGATAATTTTGCTCTACCGTATATTTAGCCGCCGGATTATAAATATCCCACACTACGCCGACATAAATTTCACGTTCGTGGCGACTGGCGGAACCTTCCAAATTAATTGCCGGTAATCGACGGGCCTCCGACGCTTTTAAGGCTGCTTTCGAACTTTCAAACTCCTTTTGCTGGGCTAAGAAAGTAGGATTCGTACTGATATCTTTACTTAAATATTTTTTCAAAAAAGCTTCCACATTTTTCTCCGGAAACGGATCCGTTAAGCTTTGTTCCGTCATTCCGCGTGGAAAATAGCGTGTTAATTGACTTAAACTGGTATATAAAATACGTTCTTGCTCCGCAATGGTCGATTCGACTTGATTCTTACGCGACATTGCCTCATTAACTTCAAATTCACGCCCTTCATCATAAGAGACGATAACCTGTAAATCTTTTACTAATTGATTATGACGCGCCAAACTCTCTTTATAAATAACGATATTTTCTTTTGCACGTAAGGCGGCTAAATATAATTGTGCGATTTTTTGCCCGACAACTTCTCTTGTTTCCATTAATTTATGATGATAAAAACCCGCCTTATGCTCATCACGTTCAATTTCCGCTTCAATCGCCCCCCAAGCGTATAAATTTAATTTACCGTTTACGACCGGACCGGAACGACGTTCACTGTTATATTTATGTTGTTGAGAAATCATACTGGTATTACTCAACGAAACCACAGGATAATGCCCAGCTTCCGAAATCTTGGTTTGGCTGTGCGCTGCCGCAAGATTAGCACGCGCTTCGTCTAAACTCGGGTCGGAAACCAAAGCATGACGTAAAATTACATCTAACTTTTCCGCATAACTTACTGAAGAAAAACACAAGCAAGTTAATAACGAATACCATAACTTTTTCATAAAAATATCCTTTTTATTTTCTATAAATAAAACTATTTATTCTAACATATATTTATATACATTCTAATCTATTTCACTTTATCTCTAATAAATTATTCGCACATTCCCAACCAACTTAAATATAGTAAATCCATAAATCCGACCGATAAAAAAAGAGTTAGCCGTAATTATTTACATAACTACCACTAACTCTTTGATTAATTAACTTAAAATGTCTTTGTAAATCATGACATTATTAACTAAGTTAAATATACGGATTAGATTACTTCGATACCGTTTTGGATATATACAATAGTTTCAGTGTCAGAACCGTTCCAATAAGCTCTATAACCTGCTGGAACATTTCCTTTGTATGCTTTGAAGTCACCTAAAGGCTCTCTTCCAAAGACTCCACCTCTATCATTATCTCCTAAATCCACAACATTATTTCTACCGCCTTCAATAAATAGTCCATTATAAGATTTTCCATTTATCTCAACCGCAGTATCAGCGTTTTGTCTAACCGCTGCCGAAGTAATATTAAGCTCATGTTTTGCACTAGAACCCGCACCGAGATCGATAATCTCCACTCCCTTAATTACATCAAGAAGATCTTGATCAATCTTCGAAGCTGATTTAGGGAACGACAATCTATCTACGCCACTGCCTCCGTTTAAGGAAGCTTTAACATCAACAATACCGGTTAAGCTAATATAGTCATCACCATCACCTAAATTGATTTTTGCAGGACCGGCGATACTCTTACCCTCAAATGAGTTTATTTTCACAGTATCACTGCCCGCTCCCATATCAATTTCAAGGGTACTTCTATTAGAAGCAGATACATGAAGTCCGATAGTAAATGTATCATCACCGTTACCCATATTGACCTTAAGTGTTCTTCCGTCATGAGCAGCTACTCGCTCGCCAGTAGTAATTAAATCATTACCGTCGTCGGTTCTAAGATCTATATTTCCATCTCTTTGACTTGAAGAAGTCATAGACTGCGTAATGAAAAGCCAGTCATCTTTAGAACTATCTTGATATACACCTACCATACTATTTTGTTGGAAATAGTTCTCACTCACAGCTGTAACGTTCTTCTCTATAGTATTGCCGGCTACATCGGTAATTTGAATACGTATGCCTTCAGAATTACCGCCCTCTGACACTGCTACAGTTTTACTTGTATGTTTAAATACTCCTTGAGCATTTACTTCAGCCTCTTTAGGATCATTACGACCGAATATTACTTTAGAACCTACCCCAGCATTGCCTTGAATATTAAAGACGGTATGGCCCTCAGTATCTTTAGATTTAGATAATTTAATATCACTAATCTCGGCAGTTGTATCAACTGTAATTGTTTGAGTAACAATGTTTGATACCTTATCACCGATTTTTTGGCGTGCCTGAACGGTATATACTGTACCTAAAGTGGATTCTCTCTTATCTGTTAGAGTAAATTCATTACCCTCCATCCAGTTCTCACCACCATCTAGGCTATATTCTATAGTTCCGCTTCTCATACCATTAATAGATACTCGACCATCGTTAGTAATAAAGTCTGAGTTGCTCGCACCGGTATCGTTCACAAGCGTTATTGTCGGTTCTGTCGGCTCCGTTGTATCCGGTACATCCACACCTTTCACCGTATTCAAGTCTTTTTGTAAAGACTCTTTAGTGTTGCCGTGTTTGTCCTGTACTCCGCTTGGAAGACCAGTAACTAATCTTTGTGCTGTAGCTTTAGCTGTATCTACCTCTGTATTTGCATCGATAACAGCTCGTTGCTCAACAGGAGTAATACTACCGTCTCTATTCGCATCAACATTAGTTAAAGCATCTTGCGCCTTAGTCGCAGCCTCTTTAGCAGCAGTAATTGCCACTACAGCTTCAGCGAATTCAAGCTCATCAGCTTTACCGTCTTCATCTACATCATTTACCGCTGGTACGGCTACTGGGTTCACGTTGTTCAAGCGTTCTACCAAGCCGTCTTTCGCGTCGCTCGCCGGTAAGCTGTCCACCGCCGCTTGCGCTGCGTTTTTCGCTTCAGTCACTTTGTCGTTTAAGCCTTTTAACTCATCAACTTCGTCTTGGCTCACTACGCCGTCTTTGTTGATTTCGTTAAGCTTATCTTCCGCCGCTTTTTCCGCCGCTTCCGCTTTCGCTACCAAGTCTGTCGCTTTCGCTAACTCCGCGTCATCCGCTACGTCATCGTTATCCGTATCCGTTACCGCTGGTACGGCTACTGGGTTCACGTTGTTCAAGCGTTCTACCAAGCCGTCTTTCGCGTCGCTCGCCGGTAAGCTGTCCACCGCCGCTTGCGCTGCGTTTTTCGCTTCAGTCACTTTGTCGTTTAAGCCTTTTAACTCATCAACTTCGTCTTGGCTCACTACGCCGTCTTTGTTGATTTCGTTAAGCTTATCTTCCGCCGCTTTTTCCGCCGCTTCCGCTTTCGCTACCAAGTCTGTCGCTTTCGCTAACTCCGCGTCATCCGCTACGTCATCGTTATCCGTATCCGTTACCGCTGGTACGGCTACTGGGTTCACGTTGTTCAAGCGTTCTACCAAGCCGTCTTTCGCGTCGCTCGCCGGTAAGCTGTCCACCGCCGCTTGCGCTGCGTTTTTCGCTTCAGTCACTTTGTCGTTTAAGCCTTTTAACTCATCAACTTCGTCTTGGCTCACTACGCCGTCTTTGTTGATTTCGTTAAGCTTATCTTCCGCCGCTTTTTCCGCCGCTTCCGCTTTCGCTACCAAGTCTGTCGCTTTCGCTAACTCCGCGTCATCCGCTACGTCATCGTTATCCGTATCCGTTACCGCTGGTACGGCTACTGGGTTCACGTTGTTCAAGCGTTCTACCAAGCCGTCTTTCGCGTCGCTCGCCGGTAAGCTGTCCACCGCCGCTTGCGCTGCGTTTTTCGCTTCAGTCACTTTGTCGTTTAAGCCTTTTAACTCATCAACTTCGTCTTGGCTCACTACGCCGTCTTTGTTGATTTCGTTAAGCTTATCTTCCGCCGCTTTTTCCGCCGCTTCCGCTTTCGCTACCAAGTCTGTCGCTTTCGCTAACTCCGCGTCATCCGCTACGTCATCGTTATCCGTATCCGTTACCGCTGGTACGGCTACTGGGTTCACGTTGTTCAAGCGTTCTACCAAGCCGTCTTTCGCGTCGCTCGCCGGTAAGCTGTCCACCGCCGCTTGCGCTGCGTTTTTCGCTTCAGTCACTTTGTCGTTTAAGCCTTTTAACTCATCAACTTCGTCTTGGCTCACTACGCCGTCTTTGTTGATTTCGTTAAGCTTATCTTCCGCCGCTTTTTCCGCCGCTTCCGCTTTCGCTACCAAGTCTGTCGCTTTCGCTAACTCCGCGTCATCCGCTACGTCATCGTTATCCGTATCCGTTACCGCTGGTACGGCTACTGGGTTCACGTTGTTCAAGCGTTCTACCAAGCCGTCTTTCGCGTCGCTCGCCGGTAAGCTGTCCACCGCCGCTTGCGCTGCGTTTTTCGCTTCAGTCACTTTGTCGTTTAAGCCTTTTAACTCATCAACTTCGTCTTGGCTCACTACGCCGTCTTTGTTGATTTCGTTAAGCTTATCTTCCGCCGCTTTTTCCGCCGCTTCCGCTTTCGCTACCAAGTCTGTCGCTTTCGCTAACTCCGCGTCATCCGCTACGTCATCGTTATCCGTATCCGTTACCGCTGGTACGGCTACTGGGTTCACGTTGTTCAAGCGTTCTACCAAGCCGTCTTTCGCGTCGCTCGCCGGTAAGCTGTCCACCGCCGCTTGCGCTGCGTTTTTCGCTTCAGTCACTTTGTCGTTTAAGCCTTTTAACTCATCAACTTCGTCTTGGCTCACTACGCCGTCTTTGTTGATTTCGTTAAGCTTATCTTCCGCCGCTTTTTCCGCCGCTTCCGCTTTCGCTACCAAGTCTGTCGCTTTCGCTAACTCCGCGTCATCCGCTACGTCATCGTTATCCGTATCCGTTACCGCTGGTACGGCTACTGGGTTCACGTTGTTCAAGCGTTCTACCAAGCCGTCTTTCGCGTCGCTCGCCGGTAAGCTGTCCACCGCCGCTTGCGCTGCGTTTTTCGCTTCAGTCACTTTGTCGTTTAAGCCTTTTAACTCATCAACTTCGTCTTGGCTCACTACGCCGTCTTTGTTGATTTCGTTAAGCTTATCTTCCGCCGCTTTTTCCGCCGCTTCCGCTTTCGCTACCAAGTCTGTCGCTTTCGCTAACTCCGCGTCATCCGCTACGTCATCGTTATCCGTATCCGTTACCGCTGGTACGGCTACTGGGTTCACGTTGTTCAAGCGTTCTACCAAGCCGTCTTTCGCGTCGCTCGCCGGTAAGCTGTCCACCGCCGCTTGCGCTGCGTTTTTCGCTTCAGTCACTTTGTCGTTTAAGCCTTTTAACTCATCAACTTCGTCTTGGCTCACTACGCCGTCTTTGTTGATTTCGTTAAGCTTATCTTCCGCCGCTTTTTCCGCCGCTTCCGCTTTCGCTACCAAGTCTGTCGCTTTCGCTAACTCCGCGTCATCCGCTACGTCATCGTTATCCGTATCCGTTACCGCTGGTACGGCTACTGGGTTCACGTTGTTCAAGCGTTCTACCAAGCCGTCTTTCGCGTCGCTCGCCGGTAAGCTGTCCACCGCCGCTTGCGCTGCGTTTTTCGCTTCAGTCACTTTGTCGTTTAAGCCTTTTAACTCATCAACTTCGTCTTGGCTCACTACGCCGTCTTTGTTGATTTCGTTAAGCTTATCTTCCGCCGCTTTTTCCGCCGCTTCCGCTTTCGCTACCAAGTCTGTCGCTTTCGCTAACTCCGCGTCATCCGCTACGTCATCGTTATCCGTATCCGTTACCGCTGGTACGGCTACTGGGTTCACGTTGTTCAAGCGTTCTACCAAGCCGTCTTTCGCGTCGCTCGCCGGTAAGCTGTCCACCGCCGCTTGCGCTGCGTTTTTCGCTTCAGTCACTTTGTCGTTTAAGCCTTTTAACTCATCAACTTCGTCTTGGCTCACTACGCCGTCTTTGTTGATTTCGTTAAGCTTATCTTCCGCCGCTTTTTCCGCCGCTTCCGCTTTCGCTACCAAGTCTGTCGCTTTCGCTAACTCCGCGTCATCCGCTACGTCATCGTTATCCGTATCCGTTACCGCTGGTACGGCTACTGGGTTCACGTTGTTCAAGCGTTCTACCAAGCCGTCTTTCGCGTCGCTCGCCGGTAAGCTGTCCACCGCCGCTTGCGCTGCGTTTTTCGCTTCAGTCACTTTGTCGTTTAAGCCTTTTAACTCATCAACTTCGTCTTGGCTCACTACGCCGTCTTTGTTGATTTCGTTAAGCTTATCTTCCGCCGCTTTTTCCGCCGCTTCCGCTTTCGCTACCAAGTCTGTCGCTTTCGCTAACTCCGCGTCATCCGCTACGTCATCGTTATCCGTATCCGTTACCGCTGGTACGGCTACTGGGTTCACGTTGTTCAAGCGTTCTACCAAGCCGTCTTTCGCGTCGCTCGCCGGTAAGCTGTCCACCGCCGCTTGCGCTGCGTTTTTCGCTTCAGTCACTTTGTCGTTTAAGCCTTTTAACTCATCAACTTCGTCTTGGCTCACTACGCCGTCTTTGTTGATTTCGTTAAGCTTATCTTCCGCCGCTTTTTCCGCCGCTTCCGCTTTCGCTACCAAGTCTGTCGCTTTCGCTAACTCCGCGTCATCCGCTACGTCATCGTTATCCGTATCCGTTACCGCTGGTACGGCTACTGGGTTCACGTTGTTCAAGCGTTCTACCAAGCCGTCTTTCGCGTCGCTCGCCGGTAAGCTGTCCACCGCCGCTTGCGCTGCGTTTTTCGCTTCAGTCACTTTGTCGTTTAAGCCTTTTAACTCATCAACTTCGTCTTGGCTCACTACGCCGTCTTTGTTGATTTCGTTAAGCTTATCTTCCGCCGCTTTTTCCGCCGCTTCCGCTTTCGCTACCAAGTCTGTCGCTTTCGCTAACTCCGCGTCATCCGCTACGTCATCGTTATCCGTATCCGTTACCGCTGGTACGGCTACTGGGTTCACGTTGTTCAAGCGTTCTACCAAGCCGTCTTTCGCGTCGCTCGCCGGTAAGCTGTCCACCGCCGCTTGCGCTGCGTTTTTCGCTTCAGTCACTTTGTCGTTTAAGCCTTTTAACTCATCAACTTCGTCTTGGCTCACTACGCCGTCTTTGTTGATTTCGTTAAGCTTATCTTCCGCCGCTTTTTCCGCCGCTTCCGCTTTCGCTACCAAGTCTGTCGCTTTCGCTAACTCCGCGTCATCCGCTACGTCATCGTTATCCGTATCCGTTACCGCTGGTACGGCTACTGGGTTCACGTTGTTCAAGCGTTCTACCAAGCCGTCTTTCGCGTCGCTCGCCGGTAAGCTGTCCACCGCCGCTTGCGCTGCGTTTTTCGCTTCAGTCACTTTGTCGTTTAAGCCTTTTAACTCATCAACTTCGTCTTGGCTCACTACGCCGTCTTTGTTGATTTCGTTAAGCTTATCTTCCGCCGCTTTTTCCGCCGCTTCCGCTTTCGCTACCAAGTCTGTCGCTTTCGCTAACTCCGCGTCATCCGCTACGTCATCGTTATCCGTATCCGTTACCGCTGGTACGGCTACTGGGTTCACGTTGTTCAAGCGTTCTACCAAGCCGTCTTTCGCGTCGCTCGCCGGTAAGCTGTCCACCGCCGCTTGCGCTGCGTTTTTCGCTTCAGTCACTTTGTCGTTTAAGCCTTTTAACTCATCAACTTCGTCTTGGCTCACTACGCCGTCTTTGTTGATTTCGTTAAGCTTATCTTCCGCCGCTTTTTCTGCGTCTTCCGCTGCCTTAACCGCGTCTTCCGCCGCTTTCACTTCGTCGCTATCAAGTTTGCCGTCGGCATCTTTATCCGTAACTGTTGGTGGTGTTACCGGATTTACGTCATCTAAACGGTTTTGAAGTTCTTCGCCTTTCGCCGGATCTGCCGCTTTTACTTCATCAATCGCTTTCTGCGCATCATTTTTCGCTTTAGCAATCTCTTCGTTCGCTTTTTCTACCGCTTCCGCTTCCGCCGGTGTTACTACACCGTCTTTATTCGCATCCGCTAACGCTTTTTCCGCCGCTTTTTCTGCGTCTTCCGCTGCCTTAACCGCGTCTTCCGCCGCTTTTACTTCGTCGCTGTCAAGTTTGCCGTCGGCATCTTTATCCGTAACTGTTGGTGGTGTTACCGGATTTACGTCATCTAAACGGTTTTGAAGTTCTTCGCCTTTCGCCGGATCTGCCGCTTTTACTTCATCAATCGCTTTCTGCGCATCATTTTTCGCTTTAGCAATCTCTTCGTTCGCTTTTTCTACCGCTTCCGCTTCCGCCGGTGTTACTACACCGTCTTTATTCGCATCCGCTAACGCTTTTTCCGCCGCTTTTTCTGCGTCTTCCGCTGCCTTAACCGCGTCTTCCGCCGCTTTTACTTCGTCGCTGTCAAGTTTGCCGTCGGCATCTTTGTCCGTTACCGCAGGAGGTGTTACCGGATTTACGTCATCTAAACGGTTTTGAAGTTCTTCGCCTTTCGCCGGATCTGCCGCTTTTACGTCGTCGATCGCTTTTTGTGCGTCAAGTTTAGCTTTAGCAATCTCTTCGTTCGCTTTTTCTACCGCTTCCGCTTCCGCCGGTGTTACTACACCGTCTTTGTTCGCATCCGCTAACGCTTTTTCCGCCGCTTTTTCTGCGTCTTCCGCTGCCTTAACCGCGTCTTCCGCCGCTTTTACTTCGTCGCTGTCAAGTTTGCCGTCGGCATCTTTATCCGTAACTGTTGGTGGTGTTACCGGATTTACGTCATCTAAACGGTTTTGAAGTTCTTCGCCTTTCGCCGGATCTGCCGCTTTTACTTCATCAATCGCTTTCTGCGCATCATTTTTCGCTTTAGCAATCTCTTCGTTCGCTTTTTCTACCGCTTCCGCTTCCGCCGGTGTTACTACACCGTCTTTATTCGCATCCGCTAACGCTTTTTCCGCCGCTTTTTCTGCGTCTTCCGCTGCCTTAACCGCGTCTTCCGCCGCTTTTACTTCGTCGCTGTCAAGTTTGCCGTCGGCATCTTTGTCAGAATCATTCTTAGTGTTGCCGTTTCCACTACCACCGCCACTACCGCCACCGCCAGCTGCTGCTGCAATACCGCCGACTAATGCGGCAGCGCCTAATAACCACCAAGGGTTAAATGACCAAAATGCGCTGTTTAACTCAGAACCTCCCAGTGCTTGCGGCGCAATTACTTCTTCTGCTAAGACATTAATTGCATCACTGGTTACACCTGACTCAGGCACATACGCATATAACTGACCGTTCTCATGCTGCCCAATGATCAAATTCGTTGCTTTGTCATCACTATAATAATTTTCGATGATGATATCCGGAGCTAGATCACCATCTTCTAAAGTGATAACTAAAGATTTATTATCCCTTTTCACGATGATATTTTGCGGAGCTACTCCTGTTTTATCATCAATTAATTGATAATTTACATTCTTTTATGCTTGAAGTACTAGTAAGTCACCTTTCGATACCTTATGGCTGTCAACTTCTTTTTTTGCACTCAGAATCTTAATTGTAGTTGTCATAATTTAAGTTTCCCTTTGACTTAGAAAATTATTCATTACCAAATACTGAAATTTCAACTCGACGGTTCGGTTGATTACATTCAATACGCGCGTTCTTATCTTTTAATGCAGCACAATTATTTTTGGATATATTAGTTTCTCCGTATCCCATCGCTTCAACTTTTCTAGAAACACCTGCTTTTTGTAACACACTTGCTACCGTTTCCGCACGACGTTGAGCTAAATCTTTGTTATAGCTTTCACTACCGTCCGGATCAGTGTATCCACTTACTACAATAGGATTTTTTGAATCTACGCCTAATTTCTTAATATGCTCTGCAAATTTTGAAATTTCCTGTTTACCTTTCGGAAGGATATCTTGGTAATCGGACTTATCAAAAGCAAACAATGCTCCTGTAGAAAGATCTTTTGTCACAATAATATTTTTCGAACAATTTCTTGCTTCAGGGACACGAGAAAGCGTATGATTCATTTTCCTTAGACCTAAGGTCTCTTTCTCTGCTACATCTTTAGTTACTTGAGTCAGAAGTATATTTCCCATATTTTGAGTAACTCGAACATATGCAACATTATTTTTATCCAAAGGATAATGAACCCCATTAACACGATTACCAAATTGATAATCCGAAGATTGAGATGCACTTAATAACGGTTTAGATGCGCAAACAGGAATAGAAGAAAATGACTTTTCTAATAATGAACTATGATAATTTCCATCAATATAAATATTGATAGCACCATTAACTGAATCAATAGGTCTATAAAACAAGAGTAATGCTTGCTCTTGTTTAAGATTCTCCATTGAAGCATTCACATTTTCATGAACACTTTGTTTTTCTAAACTATTTGATGAACAAGCCACCAAAATCATAGAGACAATAGGTACAGTTAATATTTTTTTCATGAAAACTTCCTCTTAAAAGATGAAAAAAACACTTATTACATTTATGCAATATATTTTTATTATTTGTATGACAATTTACATACAAACAAAAATTTAAAAATATACCATAGTCTATTATATAGACTTTTTAAGCCCATATTGTAAATAAATGAAAATAAACTGTAATATATACACACAAACAAAAAAATATAAAATAAATTTATAAAACTTAGAAACTAATTTCTTAACAAATTGTCTATATTTAATTACCGTAAATTAATTAGATTGAAAAATCAGATAGAATAGTTTGAAAACAGGTTAATCACCAATACGCCGGCAATAATCATTCCCATACCGATAAAGCCCGCCAAATCCGGTTTTTGCCCGAAAGCAAAATACGCCACAATGGCGGTCAGTACGATACCGACACCCGACCATACCGCATAAACAATACCGATCGGTAATGTTTTGGTAATCACCGATAATAAATATAACGCGATCACAAAAGCGCCGATTGCCACCGCTGTCGGTAACGGCTTACTAAAACCTTCGCTTGCCTTAATGCAGTTACTGCCGATTACTTCAATCACAATCGCAAAGCCCAATAAAACCCAAGGATTCATCAATTTCTCCGAAAACAAAAGCGGTTGGATTTTGCTTATTTTTGCAAATTTTCAGCAAAATCCAACCGCTTTTCACATTAATAAAATTAGATCGCTCGTGTACCTAATTGGAAAATCACCACTTCCGCTTGGCAACTAAAACGGAAATTCGCATCCAGTAAAAAACCGCCCTCTACCGCTTTGATTTCGCTGCTGATTTCACACGGTTCACTTTCCGTATCACGCGCTTTTTGAGTTAATTTAACAAGCGCTTGTTCCGCTTCCGCTTGTGTTTCATATACTTTTGCAAATTTCGCATCTCGTTCACTGTTATCAATGATTGAGCCGACATCAAAAGTGTTACAACCCACACATTCAACCGGTTTATCTGATTTCATAAAAACCCCTATAAATTTTAGTTAATCACATCAATACTTTAATACTAAACACATTGTTAAGCAACATACTTAAATCATCATATATGAACTATAAATGTATAATATGATTCGTTATGGATTAAAAAAGATCTTTATTTTATTAAAAAACTCAAATATGATACTTTTTAACATTAAATTAAACAAAAATGGTTTACATATAAGCTATGACAGATATAAATTTACTATTAGAAGAACAAATTGATGCATTAAAAACGTTGCAAAAACAACTATTAGTGTACGAACAGGCTAAAAAGCAGCAGTTAATTGAAGGAAAAATCGAAGATTTGACCGCTTTCGGGCAACAACTTAACCAAAAACGTAAAGCATTAAATATTGATTTATATACATTGGAATTACAAACTAATATTTCATCATCAACATTAAAACGATTGTTTCAAGATCCAAGCCAAGTGAGATTTTCTACCGTGTTACTTGTTGCCAAAACATTAGGAGTTTCACTATGCGCCGTATAAAACGTTCGGCAAAAGTCTTTTTATATGATGAACCGGTCGGGTATCTTTACCAAGATGATATGGGATTTCATTTTTCTTATTTCAAAGATTATGTCGGTATTCCGCTATCACTTAGTTTGCCGGTCACGCAACAACACTTTCATTCAGAACAATTGTTTCCTTATTTTGCCTCATTAATTCCTGAGGGTTGGCTCAAAGCAAAATATAACGTCTTACAAAAAATCGATGAACAGGATCAATTCGGGTTATTACTCAATAATGGGGAAAATATGCTTGGTGCAATCACGATTAAGCGGGAGGAATAATGCAAAATTGCAAAGTGCTGCTCACACCACTTACTGATACAGAACAAAAATCAGGATACAGTCAAAAGGGATTGCTCTATTTAACCGGACAAGCTGACTTTATTCCGGTTTTACCATTCAATCGTCAAGGTTTCAGTACGTTAGAGCCTCGTAAACAGCAAGGAATGAGTATTTCCGGTTATCAACCTAAAATTCAATTAGTAATTCACGAAAAACAATTTCAAAGTATTGCTCAACAAGGCACTTATATCTTAAAACCTTCTCCCGAAGATTATCCATTTTTAGCGGAGAATGAACACGCGACGATGCAACTTATGGCTAAATTAGGATTTATTGTGCCAGAGAATGGTTTAATTCCGTTCCAAGCAACTTCGGAACAAACGGAATATGCCTTTGTCATTAAACGTTTTGATCGCACAAATGATAATAAGCCTATTCATCAAGAACAGTTAGATGGCGCAATGAGCATTACGGAAAAATACGGTAAGACAGGAAGCGATAACGAGCAATATATTAGCTATGAACAAGCGGTTAAATTTATCTTGCAGCATACCGAAAATAATCTCGCTCAACAACAGGAGTTATTTAGACGGATTGTTTATGCCTATTTACTAGGCAATAATGATTTACACCTACGTAACTTCTCTCTGATTTACTCCAAAACGGGGGAAGCAAAGCTCGCTCCGATTTACGACTATGTTTCCGTTGTACCATATAAAGCGATATTTGAAGGAACAATTTTAGCTTTACCCTTGCTTGCTAAAGAGGAAGGAAACAAAGAACTCGCCCACGGCTTTACTACTCAATACGGCGAATATATTGGACAAGATTTTATTGAATTTGGCGAAAACATTGGCCTAAATCGAAATGTAATATTAAAAAAATTACTGCCCCAAATACTAAAAGAAAAGACGATAGTCGAAAGTGTTTATCAACATTCCTTTATGTCGTTGGCACACCAAGAACTCGTCTTAAAAAATTATCATCGACGTTTACAGTTACTGCAAATCATTGATGAGCCGAGTTTGTAACAAAAAAGCCTTTAAGCATATTACTTAAAGGCTTTTTCTCACTTAATTAAAACCCGGCTTGTTGTTCTAACTGTTCCACTAACGCATCGTCTAAACCGAGAGCTTCGGCAAGATCAGCGAGGAAGACGATTTCTTTACGGGCTAAATCGGCACATACCACGCGAGCGGCTAAATAGACTTGTGCCGCTAATGCGGGATTATTCCCGACTTGTGTGGCAATTTGTTGCACGCTTGCCGGCTGATACATCTCTTGCTCAATCCATTGATGAAGTTCCGGATCTTGTCCCGCTTCGCCTAAAATCGCTTGTTTTTCTTGCTCGGAAATTGCGCCGTCAGAAGCAGCCGCCGCAATCATCGCTTGTAAAATGACTTGGCTGCTTGCTTGGGCATTTTGTTCGGTCACCGCAAAACTTTCTTCACTCACTGGAGCGGCTTGCGTTTGATTTTGCTGATATTTTTGATAAGCCTGATAAGCAAGGCTACCGATTGCCGCCAATGACCCTAATTTCGCTAAGCTAGAACCGCCGTTACGACCGAAGATCATCGAAAGAATGCCGATTGCCGCCGCACCGCCACCGATTTTGGCGACTTTATCGGTGGTGGTATTGCCGTTCATTGCATTTTTTGCTGATTCTTGTGCAACGCTTAGCACTTGATTTAAAATTTTGCTGAAATCCATAGAGTTTCTCCAATAAGAGTAAAGATAAATATCTTAGCCAACTAAGTGCCTATTTGTACATTAAATGGCTCAGAAGTTCCACCTACATCAAAAAACAAGCGGTCGTAAATTCTTGTGAAAATACGACCGCTTGTTTCAAATTAAAGTAAATCCACGATATTAATCTCTATCGGCTGACTTAATAACTCGGCAAATTTAGCACCTGCATCAATAAAATACGCTTGCTGAGTATGCAACGCCAAATCTTGTTGCGATTGCCATTGTTCCACAAAAGTATAAACATTCGGCTGACCTTGCACCGCACCGCAGCCGTAAGCAATACAACCTTGGTCGTTAAGCGAAGCACGAATTAAGTTTTTTGCCAATGCTTCAAATTCTGCGATTTTATCCGCTTTTACATGACATACTGCATAAACTGCGATCATAATTGCTCTCCTAAACTAAAATTAAACAATATTGGACTGGGCTTTTAAAACTTGCCCAATCCGCTCAAATAAATGTTGAATGACATCCGCTCGATGTGCAAGCACTCGAACCATCAATCCGCCTTCATTCAACTGCGAAACGCCAATCAGCATATTTTTTTGCTCGGCGGCTAAAGCTTGTAATTCGCTTACCATTGCCTTAATTTCGACAGCATTTTTTGTCAAATTAACATAAGTGAGCGAGCCTTGATGTGAAAAATCTTCCATTTGGCTCAATGACGTCAATGCCATTTTTGCCGGTAGCCACTGAATACGGTCGGTAACAAGCGGTCGATTTTGGTAAGAAATTCGCAAATAGGACGCAAAATGACGGAAGGCGAATCGTTCGCCGTTTAGCACTCGCCCAATCGCCACAATCTCGCCGTAAATCAGCTCGGACTGCTCGCTCATCTCAATTTCGGTGGTTTGCTTAAATCCGCTGTCTTTATGTAGCACCAATGGGTGCGGAAGATAAAACAAGCGGCTATTTTTGCCCAATTTTATGCAAGTTTTTTGCGTGGCATAATCGCCCTCATTCATTGATTGCACACGAGTAAACGCCTGCGTATTCAACGAAAGTGCGGTATCGTCTGCCAGTGAAATCTCAATATCAAGCAGATCACCTGCCAACAAACCGGGCGAGGACGACATTTGCATCGCATTCAAAGCATTGCGCCAATGCGAATCCAAATTCGGCAAGGTCATCACCTTAAACGGTGGCGACACAAAGTATTGATCAAGCTGCGTTTTGCCTTGTGAGGTAAGTTTTGTTGAAAGTAAAAGTTTGCTTTGCATTTTATTGCTCACTCTCGCTCCTCGTGGGAGAGAGACAGCGAAAAATTGCGTTAGGCAATTTTTTGCAGAGAGAGGGGAAATTTGCAAAATGTTACGATATTCTCACCGCTTACCCTCTCCCTGATTTTTCTTCTGTACGAAGAAAAATCCGTCCCTCTCCCGCAAGGGGCGAGGGTTATAGTATTTAACGAACTAAAGACGCCGGATCTTCAATATTTTTTAACAATGCGTATTTTTCGATCCAACCGATCACGCCATCAAGGTTTTCGTTCTTCATCAAGTTAGTGAAAATAAACGGCTGACCGTTACGCATACGGCGAGCATCTCGCTCCATCACGCTTAAATCCGCTCCCACAAAAGGTGCTAAGTCAGTTTTATTAATCACTAATAAATCCGAACGAGTGATACCCGGTCCGCCTTTACGTGGAATTTTCTCGCCTTGTGCCACGTCAATCACGAAAATCGTCACGTCTGCCAAATCCGGGCTGAAGGTTGCCGAAAGGTTATCGCCACCCGATTCAATGAAAATTAATTCCACTTCCGGAAAACGCGCGACCATTTCGTCCACCGCTTCAAGGTTCATTGAAGCGTCTTCACGAATCGCCGTATGCGGGCAACCACCGGTTTCCACCCCCATAATGCGTTCAGGTGGAAGCAAACTGTTTTTAGTTAAAAATTCCGCATCTTCTTGCGTATAGATGTCATTGGTGATTACTGCCACGCTATAACGGCTTGCAATTTCACGAGTTAAACGTTCGATTAATGCGGTTTTCCCCGCCCCCACAGGGCCTGCCACCCCGATTTTGATATATTTACGCATTGGTTTTCCTATTATTCAAATTAAGACATATAAAGTCTTGTATAAAGCTGTTCATGTTGCATTGAGCGAATATCGCTTGCTAGTGTTGCTGCACCGAGCCATTCAGGATCAGGATTTAGGCTATTTTCGACCGCTTGTGCGAGAGGATTTCGCAAAGCGAATAAAATATCTTGCCCGTCCATTTGGCTTAACGGCACCAGTTTCACGCCATTGGTTATCGCTCCGACTGCCGCATTGTAGTAGAACGCATAGAGCGTTTCGGCTTTATCTAGATTCATCGCTTGAGCCACCATCGCAAACACGATGGGAAAATAACCCTGACAACGTTTTTCGCTGATCGCTTGCTGAAACTCACTCAATAACGGATGATTTTCATAACGAATAAAAATCTTCAGCAATCGTACACCTAATTTATAACTGCCCTCACGACTCTCACGAGCGATTTTACTGGCAGCAAGTTCTTGATCTAGTTGCAACAATCGGCCTAAATCGTGGTTTGCCATTGCATCAAATGCCAGTGATAAATACGCACCGTCATTGTAAATCCAGTTCTGCATCAGCTGGGTTTGGACATACTCTTCAAGACTTGCTCGACTGTTCACTTTGCCTTGTTGCACAAAGGTTTCTAAGCCGTTTGAATGGTTAAAGCCGCCGATTGGCAACGTAGGATCGACTAAGTGTAACAACGCCCCTAACTGCCCCATACGGGCGAAATCTAGTGCTTGTGCCAATTTCCGTCTCCGTGGTGATGATAGCCGTGATGATCGTGCGAATGGCTATGACCGTGAGAATGTCCGTGCCCTTGTGCCGAGTTTGCTCGCAATGCTTGGCTTAAACGACGTTCTGCTTTTTTCGGTTCAAATCCTGCCGCTTGTAGCCATTCAAACATCGGTTTGTCGTACGGCAGCGTGACTTCATCACCATCTAAAAATAACGGCGAATGTTTGTTACCGATTTCATAGCAAGCACGCGCCATTTCCGGCAAAGTTTTCGGCGAAAGTACAATGACCTCAGACGGTAAAATTTCAATCGCAATCACCAGACTCTCGCTCACAAACACCACATCATCGTGCTTTAAGCGTTGTCCTTCTTTTAACAGACGAAATGCCACTTCACGCCCCGACCGACTTTTTTTACGTAAAATATTGCGCTCGCTCTCAAACCATTCAAGCGGTACATAATCAATTTGTTGTGTAGTAATTTGCCCGCTTGCTTTAAGTGCCGCCAAATTACCTAAAATTTCTTCCATTACCGGAAGGATTGGGTTAAGTATTTGCATTATCTTTCTTCCATTCCCCATACTACGTATGGGGTTACGCATTGTACGGTTGCGCTGCAACCTATTTTGTAATTTGTCGCAAAGCGACAACCCTATACTTAACCATGTACGTCAGTGCATGGTTACGCGTGTGGTTTCGTTTCCGCCAACACCGCATACTTCTCATTCATCTGCTCCGCCCAAGCGGTCAAATTCGGGTGATTTTTTGTAAGATCGTAGCCGAGTTTTTCGGCACGGAATTGCCACCAATCAATTAAACAAACTGCAGTAATTGTGCCGATATTTAGCTCTGTACCGAACGGTTCAATTGCTTTTTCAAGCTGTGGGAATGAGCGGATATTACGATCCATTAACCGTTCTTGACGGCTTGTCCACCATTCGCTTTCGGGGCGAAGTAGACGTTCCGCCATAATCGGGACGGTGTTTTCTAAAATGCCGTCCGCAAGGTTATGTAACGCTAACGCTGCCCAGCGTGGTTTACCGCTTTCCGGGAATAATTTCGGTTGGTCGCCTTTTTGATCGAGATATTCACAAATCAGTTGGCTACCGAATAACCAATTTCCGCAATTACGTTGTAAAGCCGGTACACGTCCAAGCGGATTGTCTTGGTTGTGTGGTGAATTTGGGTCAAACGATGAGTTAATTTTTAACAGCTCGGTTTTAGCTTCTAATTGTTGGTGTTTTAATGTGACTAACACTTTACGCACGAAAGGGCTAGTGGTGGAATACCAGAGTTTCATAGATTCTCCTTTTTCCTCATACTCACGCATGAGGTTAAACATTGTATGGTTGCTCTGCAACCAACTTAGTAAATTGTCGCAGAACGACGACCCTATACTTAACCACGCACGTCAGTGCGTGGTATTGCAACATTTTATGCAAATTTAACCGCTTGTTGGAATGTTTAGCGAAACAAACAGAGAGGAAAAAACCGTTCCCCCTCTCCCTGATTTTTCTTCTTAACAAAGAAAAATCTGTCCCTCTCCCACAAGGGGAGAGGGTGAACACTAGAACAAGAAATAACGCTGTGCAAGCGGCACTTTGGTCGCTGGTTCACAAGTAATATGTTCGCCGTCCACACGTACTTCATAGCGTTCCGGATCAACGGTAATTTCAGGTGTTGCATTGTTATGAACGAGGTCTTTTTTGCCTACATCACGACAGCCTTTCACCGCTAGGGTTTCTTTCTGAATGCCGTATTGCGTTTTGATATCCGCATCTACGCTGGCTTGTGAAACAAAGTAAACCGCACTTTCGGTATTCGCTTTCGCATTTGCGCCAAACATTGGGCGGTAGAATACTGGTTGTGGCGTTGGGATTGAGGCGTTCGGGTCGCCCATTTTCGCAAAGCTGATAAAGCCTTTTTTCATCACAAATTCCGGTTTTACACCGAAGAATTGCGGCTTCCACAATACGATATCCGCAAGTTTACCCACTTCAAGCGAGCCAACGTGTTGGCTGATACCGTGAGCGATTGCCGGGTTGATCGTATATTTCGCAATATAGCGTTTAATACGGAAGTTGTCGTTACCCTCATCGCCCAATGCACCACGCTGTGCTTTCATTTTATCCGCTGTTTGCCACGTACGAGTGACCACTTCGCCGACACGTCCCATTGCCTGACTGTCTGAACTCATAATCGAGAACACGCCCATATCGTGCAGAATATCTTCCGCTGCAATCGTTTCAGGACGGATACGGCTATCTGCAAATGCGACATCTTCCGGAACACGTTTATCTAAATGGTGGCAAACCATCAGCATATCTAAATGCTCGTCAATCGTGTTCACGGTAAATGGACGAGTCGGGTTGGTTGAAGCCGGCAATACGTTCGGATACATCGCCGCTTTAATAATATCCGGTGCGTGACCGCCACCGGCACCTTCAGTGTGGAAAGTATGAATCACACGCCCGTTAATCGCTTTCATCGTGTCTTCTAAGAAGCCGCTTTCGTTGAGCGTATCGGTGTGAATTGCCACTTGCACGTCCATCTCGTCCGCCACTTTTAACGCTGCATCAATTACCGCCGGTGTTGCACCCCAGTCTTCGTGGATTTTTAAGCCTAACGCACCGGCAACCACTTGTTCTTTAAGCGGTTCAAGTGTTGAACAGTTACCTTTGCCAAAAAAGCCGATATTGACCGGTAATGATTCACAGGCTTGGAACATTCTTTCAATGTTGAATTTACCCGGTGTACATGTGGTAGCGTGCGTACCATCCGCCGGACCAGAACCGCCACCGATCATAGTAGTAATACCGTTTTCGATAGCATGTTGTGCTTGTTGCGGACAAATCCAGTGAATGTGAGTATCGATACCGCCTGCGGTCGCAATTAAATGCGCACCGTTATGCACTTCGGTACTTGCGCCGATAATCATATTTGGCGTGACGTTATCCATCGTATCCGGATTACCCGCCTGACCAATGCCTACAATACGTCCGTCACGAATCCCGATATCCGCTTTGATAATGCCTAATTTTGCGTCAATAATCATCACGTTAGTGAGGGCAAAATCTAATACGTTCGGATTATCTCGGGTAACCGTACTGGATTGTGCCATACCGTCACGCACCGATTTACCTCCGCCGAATTTACACTCATCGCCTTTGGTTAAAAAATCCTGTTCAATTGTCGCCCATAAATCGGTGTCGCCTAAACGGACTTTATCACCGACTGTCGGGCCGTAAGTCGCTACATACTGACTGCGTGGGATTGTTAATGCCATTTTCTTACTCCCTATAATTTGCCGTCGATTTCATTATGGAAACCGTAAATCACTTTATTACCACCAAACTCAACCAGTTCCACTTCTTTCGCTTCACCGGGTTCAAAACGTACCGCATTGCCGGACGGCACATTTAAACGCATACCGCGAGCCTGTAAGCGGTCGAATTTTAGGGCGTGATTGGTTTCAAAAAAATGGTAATGCGAACCGACTTGAATCGGGCGGTCACCTGTATTAACTACTTCTAATTTGACGGTTTTGCGACCCACATTCGCTTGTACATCACCGTCTGCTAATTGATATTCTCCGGGGATCATTTTTTATTCCTTGTTTGTTTACTCTCTCCCTCTTGAGGGAGAGGGTATCGTTATCTAATCGGGTTATGTACGGTCACTAATTTCGTGCCGTCCGGAAACGTTGCTTCAATTTGAACTTCGTGTACCATTTCCGCAATACCTTCCATCACATCATCCACCGTCAGTAACGTTGCGCCGTATTGCATCACTTCCGCCACCGACATTCCGTCACGTGCCGCTTCTTGCAAATGGCTGGCAATATAAGCGATTGCCTCCGGATAATTTAATTTCACACCACGAGCCTTGCGTTTTGCCGCAAGCTCCCCCGCAAGAAATAACATCAGTTTTTCTTGTTCTCTTGAAGTTAAATGCATTTTGTACCTTCTTTATTTTCTACATGGAATTTGTAAGATTTTGCTAAAAATAGACCGCTTATTCCCGTTGTCTTAGGGATTAAGCAACCTAACTAATTTGTTTTTATCGAACGCCGCTTTATCCAGCTTAGATTTAATAACTAACAACAGCCAACTTGCGACAATAAAACCGATGGTATAGCTTGGTATGCCAAAATTTGAGATAGTAAATTGGATTAAGACCGCTAATAACGAGCCTAAAATAATATAAACAAAATTGCGGAAACGATCGCTGGCAAACGCACAGGCGACTAAGATAGGGGAGAAACCGTAAATACCGTTTGCCAGTTGATTCGGTTGAACGGTTAATAACAGATTGGCAAATGAAGTACCGATTGTTGCCGCCGCTAAACCGTACATCGCTGCCATCGGGGAATTAATTGAAATAGCGAGAAAAAGCAGAATTCCGGTAATAATACTGGAGCCGAAATTGACTTCCGCCCAAGCGTAAAAAGGTTCGCTCATTGCCTGCAGCGTATTAGTGTGATCCGCCAATGCGGGAGTAGTTTGAGTGAGGTCAAAGAGATGATATTTTGCGATAGCCCAACAAAAAATCCAACAAGTGAACACAAACGGAAAGGTAAACGCAATTTTATTCCGTTTGGTAAATTCCCGCATAATAAGGGTCGCCACGATGGAAGCAACCACGGCATTTAGCCAAATGAGCGGGTTACTTGCATCAATTAAACCGAAGGTAAACATGACGCACATAAAAGCGAGGCTGGCGTTAAAACCGTATAATCCTTGCTCAATTTGTTGTTGCGGATATTTAAGCAAGGTTGCCGTATAAGTCCCGATTAACGCACCGAGAAAACAACCGATACCAAGCGTCCAATCGCTAAAAAACATGGCGATCACGATCACCAAACCGGACAAACCGTTTTCTTGCAGAAAGATTTGCCCTACCCCGGTAAGGGTGGATTTAAGCAGCTTCATTTTCATTCCTGTGTGTTTGCACCACTATTTTGTGGTTTATTTTGTTAAATAAAGCGTATCTGTTGCGAGTGTTCGACAAAAGGTTTGATCATGTGAGGCAATTAACATCGGCAATTTTAATTGTTTGAGTAAAGCGGTTAATTTTTCACAATTTTTTGCATCAAGCCCGTTTGTCGGCTCATCAAGTAATAATATTTTAGGCTGCATTGCCAATACGCCGGCTAATGCAGTGAAGTTTTGTTCTCCGCCGGAGAGTAAATTGACCGGACGATCTTTAAGATGCGCAATACCGATTTGTTCCAACTGCGCTAGTGCTATTTTATAGGCTTTCTCTCTCGTATAACCTTGGTTTAATACACCGAATGCCACGTCATCCAGTACCGTTGGGCCGAACAATTGATCTTCCGCATTTTGGAAACATAACCCGACCGTTCCTCTAAACGGCGCAAAATCTTTTTCCGTTTTACATGCTTGTCCGAATAAATAAACTTCACCCGATTGAATCGGCACAAATCCCAATAAAGAAAGCAGTAATGTCGATTTACCCGTACCGATTTCACCTTGTAAAAATAAACATTGCTGTTCTTCGAGAGTAAAATTCAGATTATCTATAACGACCTGTTGATTACGACAAAGAGTAAGGTTACGAACTGCCAGTATATTCATTTATCTCTTCTTATTAGCACCGAGCTATCTCTTACCAAATTTAAATCCGCGAGCTTTTAACGCGATTTCGGCTTTTTCCGCTTTGACCATTGCATGAATCAGCAATAAAGACACTTTTTGAGCGGTAATCATTAGCGTTCTCATATTACACCTCGGTTGATAACCTCGGGCTCGCATCGCCATCTCCATTTTTCGATTCAATTCCGACAATAATGCGATATAACGAATCGTCAGCACAAAAAGATGAATAAATTTACTCGGTAAAGGTAATTTGCCGATGGCTTGCACTAAAACGGTATCGGTTACGTTAAACAGTCCCAACCACATAACCAACACAATTAAATTCATACGTAAGCTGATGATCAAAGCCAATTCGAGCCCTTTGGGATTCCATTCGACACCGCCCGAACCGATGCGCCAACTCAATGTAAGTAATATCAGTACGCTAAAAACATTAAACTTTAGCCAACGTGTAAATAATACTTTCAACGAATGTCGGTAGTAAAGTTGTAACCCGATAAGCGACACCGCTACACAAGCGGTCAAAATTAATAAAATATTTACGGAATGAAGCGCGCTAATCGCTAAACCGGCGATAAATATATAAATTAAACGCCAGTGAGGTTGCAGTAATACCGTCATGACTACTAATTAATCGAAATTTAAGACGGAAGGCATCATTTTGGTGAGCGTTAATACAATCCCCACGCTTACGATACTATCAACGACAAAAATAGGTAAATGAGAAACGATAAGTAAGCCGATGAGATCAGTATAATCCTTACCGCCGTCCAAAGCCAATACTAATGAAGCTAAAAATGCCGCACCGCCGACTCCGATAGAACCGACGCAAATACCGACGAATATCAAATAACGACGCGATACGTTCCGTTTAAGCGAGTTACGAAAAAGATAATGAGCAAGTAATGCCGGCAACGCCATAATGCAAAGATTGACGCCTAATACGGAGAAGCCGCCGAATGAAAACAACAAAACCTGCAATAAAAGCGCGATCAAAAAAGCAGGAAATACCGTCCACCCGAGAAACAATCCCGCCATACCGTTGAGAATAAGATGAACGCTACCGATGCCGACAGGTACATGAATAGTTCCTGCCACAAAAAATGCGGAGGCAAATAATGCGGTTAATGATAAACGGCGGTAATCCAACTTCTTTAACCCGATCGAAACGCCTACCAGCGCAATGACTGCGCCGGTAAGCAAAGTGGTTGAATGCAAAACGCCTTCTGATAAATGCACTTAACGCTTTTCCTTTTTCACTTTCAATAACGTAAAAAGACCGAATAAACCGAAGATATAACCGATTCCGCCTAAAATATCATGTAAGTAGATTTTATCTTTTAGCTTATGTATGTCTTCACGTAATAACTCGAATTCGGATCTCCCCATCGCACGTTTCGCGATATTATCCGCAACTCTCTCCGCTCGATGACCTTCCGGACCGTCAATCACCACCTTAAACGGACCGTTACTGGTTACCGGAAGCACAAAATGCCCGGACGCATCGGTTTTACCCGAAACGACAGGTTGCTCTTGATTACCCTCCATACCAAGTTGATAAGCTTCCACGTAAGTTTCCGCAGCGGGAGATTGATCGGAATAATACGCTCTTCCCGTGATTTCATCACCGTCGTATTGCGCAAATAAGTACAGATTATGCGCTACCGCCTGAAGTGAAAACAAGGAGATAACGATTGCCAATAAATATCGAGATATTTTCATTATTTCACATCAAACGTTAGCATATATTCAATTGAACGTTCCGTATAATCCGGATGTTCAACACCTTTCTCTTCAAATTCCGCCCATACTTTATTAGTACCTGCGACAGGAATAAATTGAGCGATTCCTTGTGCATTAGTCAGCTCGAACGGCTTATCTTCACCCATTCCCACCTTAATGCCGGCAACCGGTTTTCCTTTATGTAATACTAAAATAGGCAACGGTTTGCCCGCTTCCGGCTTAGCTTGCGGAACCAATTCATAATCAAGATTATGTGATTTAGCCGCTTGTTCATTCCAAGTTAAGATCGCCTTACCGAGTTTGACCGGATTAAGACTTAATACGGCGGTAGGCGCTTCTTTTTTAGTTTTTTCGACATATTTACCGCTAGGTAATTTTGACCATACGCCGTTATCAAATTGGAGGAAAACGATAGGATAAACATCCGCTTTAAAATAAGCTTCGCCGTTTTGGAATTGGTAGGTTGCAGCTTCGAGAGAACCGTCGCTTTTAAGTAACTGAATGGATTTTAATTTATGTTCCGGATAACTTTCCGTGGTTTCATGTCCGAATTTTACCACATATTCATCTTTATTCTTTGTCGGCTCTAACCATACATTATGTGCTTGAACTAATGATGTAATAAAAAAACCGCTTAATAAGATTGTCATTTTTGCAAATCTCATTACACAATACTCCTTTTAAAAATTTTTTAAAATATCGGCATTATTCTTGCCTTATTCAGTCTATAACAATTTTACTGAGCGTTCAAATAAATAGCCATAATGCTTTCAGGTTACATTTTTTCGGGATATTAAGCGGTTACTTGCCGGTTGCATCCTGGTCGAGAACATGAATAATAACGAAAAAATCAATGGAATTCGGACAATATGTTAAACAAACTGGACGCACTCAAATACTTCTGTACCGCCGCTCAAACACTCAATTTTAGAGAAGCAGCCAATCAATTAGCCATCTCGCCGCCGGTTATCACGCGCGTGATCAATGAGCTTGAATTGGAGTTGGGCGAGCAATTATTTAAACGTACAACGCGTAACATCACACTCACCAGCTTCGGCGAAGAATTTTTATTACAGGCGGAACAATTACTTAGAGACAGCGAAAAATTGTTCGGCTTAGGCAAGAAAAAACAGGATGAGATGGCAGGCATCGTCCGTATCACGCTCCCTAAATTACGGGATCAAGAAGAAATTTTATTTGAGTTATTAAAGGCTCTTGAACCTTACCCGGAACTCGTGATTGATTGGCGGGTGGATGCCGCTCGTTTAGATAATGTTAAGCATCGGATTGATATAGGTATTCGAGCCGGACACGATCCTGATCCTAATTTTATTATCCGTCCGCTCACTAAAATGCACGAAGTTTTTGTTGCCTCACCCGATTTTATTCAACGTTGGGGAATGCCGAAAAATCTGGACGATATGCAACGAAACTTTCCTATCAGCAGCTTATTAAATGCCAATACCGGACAACCTTGGGAAATTTACTTAAATGAAAATAAGGTACTTATCCCACAAAAAGTCGGCTTTATTACTACGGATTTGTACTGTGAACTGCAAGCGGCATTAGCCGGCAGAACCATTACTCATATCGGGAATACGGTATGTAAACCTTATCTAGAAAGCGGTCAGTTGATTCAACTTTTTCCGGAAGAACAGTCCGAGTTATGGCAACTGTATTTATATCGTCCGTATCAAGCCGTCACTTCACCTAGAGTGCTTAAAGTATTCGATGTGCTTACCGAAATAATGCAACGTCGTTATAGCTAAAAAGAAAAGCGGTCAAATTTTGCAAAAATTTGCAATTTCTGACCGCCAAGGTGAACACTGTTCTTATTAGGAGATTGATTAAACTGTTGCCGGTTTAATCACAATTTTAGTGATTTGTAATTTAGTACCGTTTTGTTTGGTATCAATATCAAACTTAACATTCCAACTTCCCTTGTTATCCCACATATCACCTAAAATACGTGCGGTAACCAGCAATTCGTTGTAGCCTTTCGATTTGATTTTCGACTCGGTAATCGCACAATATTTTAAACCGCCTTCTTGAATGTTCTTAATCCATTCTTGTTTGGTTAATGTATCTTGTTTCGTCACTAACTGAAAATCATCGGATAACAGACTTTGCAATGTTTCAAAATTCGGATTTACTAATGCGTTGTTCAGTTCTTCATACACATGAATCACTTTCTCTTGTTGTTCCTGCTTTGCTTCCGCATTAGTAATCACCGGCAAGCTCGCCGTAAAGCTAAGGGCAATGCCCAAAAATAACGATAAAAAAATTTGTTTAAAAGTTAATTTCATTTGATTCCTCGAATATCTCTCTTCTCATTTCTGGAGTGATATTATAAAGTAATCATTATTAATGATAATAGCATATTTCATTAATTAACTATTAACAAAAAAGAAATAATCTTTTGGTTAGTTTTGTGTACAAAGCAAGACGAAAGACTGTTTAACTAAAAAACGGCAAGCGGTCTTTTTTACAAAAAAATCGCTAAAAACAACCGCTTGCAGTTTAAAGAAGAGGATTAAAGCGGAAATAACAGCGGCACGATAAATACCGTAGCAAACATCACTAAAATCGTAAAGGGTACCCCGACTTTGACGAAATCCATAAAACGATAACCCGCCGGTGCAATCACCATCGTATTTACCGGGGAAGAAATCGGTGTCATAAATGCGGCGGAAGAAGCGATAGTAATCACCATTACCAACGCAATCGGCGAATAACCCAACTGTCTTGCCACTTCAATCGCTATCGGCGCCATTAAAATCGCCGTCGCCGTATTGGAAATAAACAGCCCGACTACCGCAGTTAAAGCAAACAAACCTAATAAGATAAAGATATAAGAGGTTTCCGCACCGCCGGTAAGCCGAATAAATTCTTCCACCATCAGCGTTACCCCGCCCGTTTTTTGCATTGCGGTCGAAAACGGCATCATACCGACAATTAATAAGAGCGTAGGGAAATGAATCGAATCATACGCACCTTTCATATCAATACAACGAAATTTACCGAGTAACAAACAGCAAATCAATGCGGCGATCACGTTCGGCACGATACCCGAGATCATTAACACGACCATCACTAATACCGAAAAAAGTGCGTAAGGCGCTTGGCTGGTGGAGGGTGCAATCTGTTTGCCCTCTTTCGGCATACCGAGCAGAAATAAGTCTTTATTGTATTTTTCAAGCGTCACAATTTTCTGCCATACGCCCATGACTAACAGAACATCACCCGCCTTAACCGGTTCTTTTAATAAGTTATCTTGTAAAATTCGGTTCTCTCTCTTAATCCCCACTACACTTAAGCCGTAAGTAGAACGTAAATTCAGTTCTTGTACCGTTTTATCAATACTTTCCGTTTCCGGCATGACGACAAATTCCGCCATACCGACCGATTTGGCATGAGTTGAGAAATATTCGCCTTTTAACTCTATCGGTTGTAAGTGACACTCTTCGCATAACATCGAAAAAATATCTTCGTCAATGCCGATATCCATCAATAAAATATCTTTTTCTTGCAATTGGTCGTTACCGAACGCCGCCATAATTTGCGAACGGAAATTTTTATATCGCTGAATCGCAATCACATTCATACGATACAAAGAACGTAATTTCAGTTCATCCATGGTTTTACCGATAAACGGCGAGCCCTCTTGCAAAATGACCATTTTCGCTCGTCCTTGCAGCTGGTATTGTTCAATAAGATGCGACATACTGTTATCATCTTTGGTAAGTACCGGCGTTTCACCGTTATCCAACCAACGGCGAGCGATCAACATATATAAAATACCAAGCACTAACACCATCATACCGATAGGAGTAAAGCTAAAGAAACCGAATCCTTGATAACCGGCTTTAAGCAGTTCCGAATGCGTGACCAGATTAGGGGCGGTAGCAATTAAGGTCATCATACCGCTAATCAAACCGGCAATACTGAGCGGCATCATCATACGGCGCGGCGAAATATTCATTTCGGCACAAATCGCCAACGCCACCGGAATAAAAATCGCCACAATGCCGGTCGAACTCATAAATGCGCCCAATAGTCCGATAGACAACATCATCAGAACCAAGACCTTGGTTTCGCTTGAACCTGCCGCTCTCATTAACCAATCGCTGATTTGATAAGCTACGCCGGTTCGAGAAAGTGCTTCTCCCACCACATATAACAGGGCTAATAACACAATGTTCGGATCGCTTAAGCCCGCAAAGATTTCTTGCGTCGTTAAGATTCCGCTAACACTAAAGGCGAGCATCACCAGTAATGCGATAATATCCATCCGTAATTTGTTTTGGATAAATAACACAACGGCAATGATAAGAATGGCTAACACCCAAAATAACGGGTGCTGCAAAAAAGAAGGTAAATAATTAAGAAGAGTCTGCATACAATTCTCCTTATCCGGATAGACTTTCTTATTATACCTTTTATATTATAAAAAAAGCCCTTTATAAAGGGCTTTCTACATTTAACTTCTCGTTAATTTCAGTAATGGCAAGAATCAAGCTGGAGCGCATCACACGTTCCAAGCGAATTTGCTGCATTTGATATAGC
This sequence comes from Actinobacillus genomosp. 1, assembly GCF_029774175.1. Taxonomy (NCBI): domain Bacteria; kingdom Pseudomonadati; phylum Pseudomonadota; class Gammaproteobacteria; order Pasteurellales; family Pasteurellaceae; genus Actinobacillus; species Actinobacillus genomosp. 1. The sequence continues at coordinate 1,894,792 of NZ_CP103834.1, forward strand.
ATTGAATCTTTATTTTCTACGGAAGAGGCAAACTTCAGCAGTTCCGAAACCGGACTGAGATCAATATGATGAAGATCTCGAGCAAATTGCACGATAGCCGGATGAGAGAAAGGTAATTCATCGACTTCATCGCTTAATTGCTGTTTCACTTCAATAAAAAGTGAAATATCTTCAAACACCGGCGCGGAAATCACGCCGAGGCCCAATAATAACTTTAGGCGAACGGTCAATTCAGCAAGCGGCCCTTGATGCTCAAACAAAGAATCGACCACTGACTTTAAGGCAAAGTCGGTTTTACGAAATACTCTTTGAATAAGTCGTTCAATATTTTGTGCAAACTGATTCACTGAAAGTGCGAAGAACCCCCTTAAAGAGGGTACTTCACTTAATTGTTCGATAAAATTATCTGAATACGGCATTAGTTATATAACGCAACAACTTGAGCAATGACCTCTTGGTTTGTTAAACCGGTATATTTCTCAACCGCTGCAGCTACTCCGTTATCTGCAATAAATTGTGCTAATTCGACCGCTTGCGGGTCTTCTTCATTACGATATTGTAGTGCCATTACCACACCGTTTACGAGGTTTTTATGCGGTAAACCATATTCTAACGTGCCTAAAAGCGGTTTAATTAAACGATCATTCGGGCTAAGTTTACGAATCGGCTCACGACCGACACGGTTTACATCATCATTTAAGTACGGATTAGCAAAACGTTTTAAGATTTTTTCGATATAAGCAGCGTGCGCTTGCGGATCAAAACTATAACGTTTAATTAATACCGCACCGCTCTCTTCCATGGTCGCTTTTACCGCCGCTTTCACACTGTCGATGGCAATTGCTTCTTTAATCCATTTCACACCGGCTTGTTTGCCTAAATAGGCAGAAATTAAATGGCCGGTATTTAACGTAAATAGTTTACGCTCTACAAACGCCATTAAGTTATCGGTTAATTCCATACCTTTAATATCCGGAATTTGACCTTTGAACTGGGTTTTATCCACAATCCATTCGCTAAACTCTTCTACTGTCACTTCTAACGGATCCGCTTCGTTTAACTCTGCCGGAGGTACGATTCTATCGACTGCAGAATCAACAAAACCGACAAATTTTTCAATTTCCGATTGTTGAGAAGCGGTTAAATTTTCAAAAATTTTTGCTCTAAAGAAACTTGTTCCACGCACCATATTTTCACAAGCAATAATATTTAACGGTTGGGTATTACCCGCTTCTAAACGTGCCGCTAACGCTTTGGCAAACAATGGCGCAATAAAGCCTAATACATTCGGACCGACCGCAGTAGTAATCAGATCAACGCTTTTCACTTGTTCAATCACTGCCGCTTCATCTTTTGAGTTAATCGCCGCAATATTTTTGACCACTTCAACACGGCTTGCATCACCTACGATTTTTACGCCGTATTGTTTGTTTTGGTTAATCTGATCGATCTGAGTTTGATTAATATCGGCAAAGGTGACGAATACGCCGGAATCTGCCAATAATTTACCGATAAAGCCACGACCGATATTACCTGCACCAAAATGTAATGCGTTCATTCTATGTTCCTCTTTAATTTGTAAAATATTTGAAAAATTTGACCGTTTGCAAGCGAAAATCCCCCACTTACGTGGGGGAGCTAACTTATTCGCCTTTTAATAAGCGTAATACTTTTTGCGGATCATCGGTTAGCGTAAGAATTTCCATGGTTTTCTCATCATCTAACGCATTAGTGATCGCACTTACGACTTGGATATGTTCGTTATTACGTGCCGCAATACCGATAACTAATTTCGCTACGCCGTCTTCTTCATCCGTAAAACGCACGCCTTCACGATATTGGCAGAACACGATACCGGTTTTTAATACTTTATCTTTCGCCGCAATCGTACCGTGCGGTACCGCAATACCTTCACCTAAGTAAGTGGACACTTGCTGTTCACGTTCAAACATTGCCGGAATATAATCTTCTTCCGCAAAACCTAATTTGACTAATTGCTCACCAGCAAATTGAATCGCTTCTTCTTTAGTACGCGCAGTTAAATTTAAGAAGATTTGATCTTCGGTCACATTTAAGCCGCCGCGTTCGGTTGCCACTTGCGGCACGACTTCGGCCGGAATCGCTTTGTCTGTGCTGTTTGCAGTAAGTTTTGCGACTAAACCGTCATAGAAAACGCCGTCTAAGAAGTTGTTCAGTGATAAATGTTGTGCGGTCGGCACTTGTTTTTGCGCACGTGCGGTTAAGTCTTTGTGAGTTACTACTAATTGCGCATCTTGCGGTAAATCGTTGATAGCAATATTTTGCACTTCAACGTTTAAGCCTGCCGCTTGTACTTTTTTACGTAACATACTTGCGCCCATTGCACTTGAGCCCATGCCCGCATCGCAAGATACATAAATTTTACGTACATTACTAAAATCGCCTGCAACCGCAGTATTCGCCGCTACCGCACCGCCTTTGCTTTGTGCTTTCATCGCCGCCATTTCCGCTTGCGCACTTTCTAACGAATCTTCTTCAATACCGTCATCTTTTTGCATTTTGAGTAATACCGATGCAATCACAAAGGTTACCGCACATGAAAGAATTACCGAAGCAACTACCGCTAAATGCGCACCTGCCGGTGTCATTGCTAATACCGCAATGATTGAACCAGGAGAAGCCGGAGAAACTAAACCGCCGCCTAATAATGTATTGGTTAATACGCCTGTCGCACCACCTGCGATTACCGCAAGAATTAAACGAGGATTCATTAATACATACGGGAAGTAGATTTCGTGAATACCACCGAAGAAGTGAATGATTGATGCAGAACTTGCGGTAGTTTTCGCAGAACCTTTACCGAATAACATATAGGCAATTAAGATACCTAAACCCGGACCCGGATTCGCTTCAATTAAGAAGAAGATCGATTTACCTAATTCTGAAGATTCTTGGATACCAAGCGGTGAGAAGATACCGTGGTTAATCGCATTGTTTAAGAATAAGATTTTCGCCGGTTCAACAATAATTGAAGTTAAAGCTAAAAGATTTGCATCCACTAACGCTTTAACGCCCGCCGCTAATAAATCTGAAATTGAAGTTACCACACCGCCGATAACACTGAATGACAGTAACGCTAATAACATACCGATAATACCGGCAGAGAAGTTATTCACTAACATCTCAAAACCGCTTTTCACTTTACCTTCGATTGCTTTATCGAATGTTTTGATTGCCCAACCGCCAAGAGGACCGACAATCATCGCACCCAAGAACATCGGAATTTCAGAACCGACAATGATACCCATAGTGGTAATCGCACCGACCACCGCACCACGGTCACCACCTGCTAAACGACCGCCGCTATAACCGATTAATAACGGCAGTAAATAACTGATCATCGGTCCGACAAGTTTTGCGAAGCTCTCATTCGGCAACCAACCGGTCGGAATAAATAATGCGGTAATAAAACCCCAAGCGATGAAAGCCCCGATATTCGGCATCACCATATTTGATAAGAAACGCCCAAAACTTTGGACTTTCACTTTTAAATTAGACATAACTGCTCCTAGAACAACAGTGTGTGAGTTAAATAAATAAGATTGGATAATCTGGCGCATAAATTAGCACCGGAATGCAAAGTCTCAAAAATATTTATTTAAGAAATGTGAAATTGATCACATTAAATTTTCTAATAGACACTTAATAAGTGTGATATAGATCACATTTATAAAAACAACCATCTAAAAATTGTGATATAGATCACATTTTCTCTACAAGCGGTTAAATTTCTGTATTTTTTAGCAAAAGCCATAAACAAAAAAGCCTCCGAAGATTCGGAGGCTTTCAATAGCAAAATTAACAATTATTCTACAGTAACCGCTTTCGCTAAGTTACGAGGTTGGTCCACATCGGTACCTTTAATTAAAGCGATATGATATGAAAGTAATTGTAACGGCACTGTGTAGAAAATCGGTGCAGTTACCTCATCTACTTTCGGCATTAAGATGGTTTTGAAACCTTCCGCTTCAGCAAAACCGGCATCATGATCGGCGAAGACATATAACTGACCGCCGCGCGCGCGCACTTCTTCGATATTGGATTTTACTTTCTCAAGTAAATCATTTTCCGGTGCAACAACCACTACCGGCATTTCGCTGTCGATTAATGCTAACGGACCGTGTTTTAATTCACCTGCTGCATAAGCTTCTGCATGGATATATGAAATTTCTTTTAATTTCAATGCCGATTCCATTGCAATCGGGTAGTATTCGCCACGACCTAAGAACAATGTATGGTGTTTATCCGCAAAATCTTCAGATAATTTTTCAATTTGTTTATCGAATACTAGCGCACTTTCAATCTGTGCCGGTAAGCGTTGTAACGATTGAATAATGTGATGTTCTTGCTCTTCGGATACCGTGCCTTTTAAGCGACCGATCGCCACATTTAATAACAACATACAAGTTAATTGCGTTGTAAATGCTTTTGTCGATGCCACACCGATTTCTACGCCAGCTTTGGTCATAAAAGCAAAATCAGACTCACGTACAAGTGAAGAACTCGCTACGTTACAAATCGTCATCGCAGACATATAACCGGATTCTTTCGCTAAACGTAATGCCGCTAAAGTATCCGCCGTTTCACCTGATTGTGAAAGCGTTAATAATAAGCTGTTCGGACGTGTTACGAATTTACGATAACGGAACTCAGAGGCAATTTCAACGTCACAGCTCACACCTGCGATTGCTTCAAACCAGTAACGAGCAACCATACCCGCATTATAAGAAGTACCGCACGCAACGATTTGCACGTGTTCAACTTTAGATAAGATTTCCGCCGCATTCGGACCAATCGCATCGATTTTCACTTTACCGTTTTCGATACGACCGTCTAAGGTGTTCATAATCGCAACCGGTTGTTCGAAAATTTCTTTCTGCATATAGTGACGATACTGACCTTTATCCGCCGCATCCGCTTCAAAGTTACCTTCGTGAATTTCACGTTCAACTTTTTGACCTTCACGCGTATAAATATCCACGGTTTCACGAGTGATTTCCGCTACATCACCTTCTTCAAGGTAAGCGAAACGACGAGTAACGCTTAATAATGCTAACGGGTCTGATGCTAAGAAGTTCTCACCGATACCGTAACCGATCACTAACGGAGAACCTGAACGTGCAACAATTAAATGCTCCGGTTCGTCTTGATTCATTACCACCGTGCCGTATGCACCGCGTAATTGAACCACTGTTTTTTGTACCGCTTCTAATAAAGATTTTGCCGAACGTAATTCCCATTCAACTAAGTGAGCGATAACTTCGGTATCCGTTTGTGATTGGAATACATAACCGCGCTCTTGTAAAACCACTTTTAATTCTTCGTAGTTCTCAATGATACCGTTATGTACCACTGCGATTTTACCGCTGCGATGCGGGTGAGCATTAGTCTCGGAAGGCTCGCCGTGAGTCGCCCAACGTGTATGCGCAATACCTGTACCGCCTAAAAGAGGTCTTACCGCTAACGCATCGTCAAGTTCTTTCACTTTACCGACACGGCGTACAATTTGCATATTGTGTTCGTTATTTAATACCGCAACACCGGCCGAGTCATAACCACGATATTCTAAACGATGTAAACCGTCCACTAAGATTTTTGCTACATCACGTTGCGCTACAGCACCTACAATTCCGCACATATATTTTTGTTCCTATATTAAGATTAAATAAAAAAACCGTTATAAATTCTTGATACAAGCGGTCATTTTTTCAAAAATTTTTACCGCTTATTTCTCATTGAGCGATAATCACTTCGACACCATGTCGCTCAATGATCGCTTTTACCTCTTCGGTAATTTCCGAATCGGTAATTAACTTATGAATTGAAGACCACTCCAATTCCAAATTCGGCATTTTTCTTCCAAATTTTTGTGATTCAATTAACACAATCACTTCACGAGAAACTTTCGCCATCACTTGACTTAAGCCGACCAACTCATTAAATGTCGTCGTTCCGCGCTCTAAATCCAAACTATCCGCTCCGATAAATAATTGGTCGAAATCATATGAGTATAATACTTGCTCGGCGACCTTACCTTGAAACGAATCGGAACGACTATCCCAAGTTCCGCCGGTCATCAATACGGTCGGTTCATTATCTAATAAAGTAAGTTCGGTCGCCAAAGAAAGAGAATTGGTCATCACCACTAAACCGGTTTGATAAAGAGCCTTTACCATCGCTCCTGTCGTACTACCGCTATCGATAATGATTCGATTATGATCACGAATTTGTTTTACCGCTTCATTGGCAATTGCTAACTTTTGTTTCGAAAGCGTTTCGTTCGAATCCTCAATCATTTCCGACGGAATTCTTACCGCACCGCCATAACGACGCAATAAGAAACCGCTTTCTTCCAAAGCGGTTAAATCCTTACGAATCGTAACTTCCGAGGTTTCAAAAAAGTGAGCTAACGAATCTACGCTAACTTCACCTTGTTCCTGAACCATTTTGACAATTAGGTGGCGACGTTGTTGTGTGTTTCTCTTTGACATCCTATTCCCGGAAAAAGTTTCAAATCAAACTCAAAAAATTTCGTTTCAAAACATTTTAATTATATTTAGTCTGATTTATTTATGCAATGAATTTAATAAAAAATAAAGCCACTTATATTGATCTGACCCCAAAAAGTTAGACTGTTTAATTTAAAGACTGAGTTCTGTATTGTACAGGGCTGAGTCCTTTTAATTTCACTTGAATACGCTCATTGTTATAATAATGAATGTACTCGTGAATCACTTTCTCAAGTTGTTCGAAAGTGTCAAATCGCTTACCAAAGTAACATTCCGTTTTCAATCGCCCAAAGAAACTTTCCATTGCCCCATTATCCAAGCAATTTCCTTTTCTCGACATACTTTGTTTAATATGATGTTTTCTCAGCATGTCTTGATAGTCTGCCATCTGATATTGCCAACCTTGGTCGGAATGTAAAATCGGTTTAGCGTCCTTAGGCAGTTTTGCGACCGCTTGCTTTAGCATCCGCATCACTTGCTCAAAGTTCGGGCTTCTTGCTAAATCATGGGCAATAATTTCACCATTAAATAAGTCCTTAATGGGCGATAAATAGAGCTTGCCTTCCGCACATTTAAACTCGGTGATATCCGTGACGAGCTTTTCATTTGGCGCCGTTGCGTGAAAATCTTGTTGCAATACATTCTCGGTAATTTTACCCACTTCACCTTTGTAAGAACGATATTTCCTCTGCTTACATTTTCCCTTTAAATCAAGCTGTTGCATTATCGCTTGAACACGCTTATGGTTAATCGCACCCAAAAAATCACGTAACTTTAATGTAATACGACGATAGCCATAATTGCCATCATTATCCTGATAAATCTCAATCACTTTCTGCCTCATCACAGCATTTTTATCGATTTTAGGCGGTAAGTGATAAAAGAAAGTACTGCGTTTTAAACCTATCAAAGGGAGGAGGATTTCTAAGGGAAAATCCACCCGCAACGTTTTCACGATGGCTGTTTTTGCCGCATTTTTTGTTGGTTGAACTCCCGCAACTTTTTTAGGTAAGCTACCTCCGCTTCCAGCTCTAAAATACGATAACGCAGACGTTCTTCTTCAGTTTTAGGTGGAGGAGGCATTTTCGGGTATTTGGGTTTCATTGTCGGACGACCTTTAGGTTTGGGTAATAAACCGTTTATACCTTGTTCTTCAAAGGTGTGCAACCATTGGCTAATCGAACCTGAATTAGCAATGCCAAAATGAAGGGAGGCTCTTTCCGCAGAAAATTGTCCTTTTTTGACCGCTTGTATGACGGTTAATTTGAATTCGGGGGAATATTTTTGCTTCTTAGCCATTACCGCTAACCCATTAATTCCGTTATGATTAAATTGAGCAATCCACCGAGTTAAGGTTTTTCTTGGATAATTGAAAATGTCGTTGAGTGAATGAATAGTTTTTGTCATTTTGAAGATAAAACTCGATGACTTGTTGTTTGAATAGTGGGTTATATTTAGTCATAAAAAATCTGCACCTTAATCCGTTGGAGGTTTAGTCCAACTTTTGGGGTGCAGATCATATAAGTGGCTTCATATCAAAATTATTTAACTTGGCTACCGATTAAACCGCCAAGAGCCGCACCGCCAAGGGTCGCGCCGGTAGATTCGCCAATCATATGACCGGCAACCCCACCGACCGCAGCTCCGATAGCGGTATTTCTTTGTGTTTTATTTAAACTGTTACATGCAGAAACCGTTGTTGCTAATGCAACAACCGATAATACTTTAACAATCACATTCATGTTCTAATCTTCCTTATAAAAAATTCTTGATATATCAAACTGCTCAAGACAATTTGCAAACATTAGGACTTAATTTGTAGGAAAAGGTTCACTAAAACATTTCTTACAATTAACAAGTTCCCCAGAGGTCGTATTCGTCTGCGTTGGTAATGCTTACCGCAATAACTTGACCGACTTTCACTTCTTGACCGGAAAGATTATCAACATAGACTACGCCGTCAATTTCCGGGGCATCCGCCATTGAACGACCGATAATGCCTTCTTCGTCAATCTCATCAATAATTACTGCTAGTGTCTTACCCACTTTTTGTTGTAAACGTGCCGCAGAAATACGTTGTTGAACTTGCATAAAACGATGGAAACGTTCTTCCTTCACGTCTTCCGGTATTTGATCAACCATTTCTGTTGCAACCGCACCTTCAACCGGACTAAATTTGAAACAACCGACACGATCTAATTGTGCTTCTTCTAAGAAATCCAACAACATTTGGAAATCATCTTCCGTTTCACCCGGGAAGCCGACGATAAAGGTTGAACGTAATGTTAGTTCCGGACAGATCTCACGCCATTTTTTAATACGTTCTAAAGTACGATCGATCGAACCTGGGCGTTTCATCGCCTTTAATACTTTCGGGCTGGCATGTTGTAACGGAATATCCAAATACGGCAAAATTCTGCCTTGCGCCATTAACGGAATTAAATCATCTACATGCGGATACGGATAGACATAATGTAAGCGAACCCAAATACCTAGCGTTCCTAATTGTTCACATAACGTGATTAAATTATTTTTAATCGGCGCACCGTTCCAGAAAACTGTTTTGTTTTGATTTTCTTTTGACTGATCCAACGCATAAGCGGAAGTATCTTGAGAAACGATGAGTAACTCTTTTACGCCCGAATCGGCAAGACGTTTCGCCTCATCTAATACTTGCACAATCGGACGGCTATCTAAATCGCCGCGCATTGACGGAATAATACAGAAGGTACAACGGTGGTCACAGCCTTCCGAAATTTTTAAATAGGCATAATGCTTAGGCGTAAGTTTTACTCCTTGTGCCGGTACAAGGCTGGTATAAATGTTACGCTCCGGACGAGGTACATATTTATGTACGTGCCTCATTACCGCTTCATAGCTGTGAGGACCGGTAATTTCTAAGACTTTCGGATGTACTTCACGAATTTGGTTCTCTTTCGCCCCTAAACAACCGGTCACAATTACTTTACCGTTTTCTTCTAATGCTTCACCGATAGCTTCCAATGACTCTTGCACTGCACTGTCGATAAAACCGCAAGTGTTTACAATCACTAAGTCCGCATTTTCATAACTAGGGATAATGTTATAACCGTCTGTACGCAATTCCGTCAAAATACGTTCGGAATCAACTAAATTTTTAGGGCAGCCAAGGCTGATAAAACCAATATTTGGTGTAGTACTCATAAATTTCTCAAAAATATAATTAGGTAATCAAATAAAAAAAGACCTACTGATAATCAGTAGGCTAAGTGTGAATATTGTACAGAAGTTGCTACCAAATAGCGATAACAAGCGGTTATATTTTAGAGTTTCTTTGCAAATTTTAAACAAAATTAAACCGCTTGTTCCATACGCTTTAAGCAAAATTATTTAGCATCGCAACAACAATCTCAGACGAGTTCTTTGCCGCTAACGGTAAAAATTCATCAAAAGAAAGATGTGATTCTTTATCCGCTACATCCGAGATCGCTCTTACTACTACAAAAGGCACGTTAAACGCATGGCAAACCTGTGCGATAGCGGCAGCTTCCATTTCTACTGCGGCGACACTCGGGAAATCTTGGCGAATTATTGCGATTTTCTCCGCTCCGTTTACAAAAACATCACCACTACAAATTAAACCGGACACCGCATTAAAACCTGCCGTTTGCGTTTCTTTTAACGCAACGGAAACTAATTGTTCATTCGGAATAAATGCGGCGGGATTCGCCGGTAATTGACCTTTCTCATAACCGAATGCCGTCACATCGGCATCGTGATGACGAACTTCCGTAGAAATAACAATATCGCCGACATTTAAATTTGCATCCAAACCGCCGGCGGATCCGGTATTAATAACCATATCCGGTTTAGTTAATTCCAATAATAGCGTCGTACCTATCGCCGCCGATACTTTCCCTATGCCTGATTGTAATAATGCAACTTTTGTATTATTAATTTTACCGTCATAAATTTTACAACCCGCCATTTCTATTACTTTAGCTTCAACCATCAAGCCACGTAAAATTTCCACTTCTTGTGCCATCGCACCGATAATACCAATTTTTAAACCCATTATTTTTTATCCTCTTTTTGCTCTTGTTGTAGTTTATTGACTAAAAAATCTAATACGCCATAAGTATAATCGTCATTATATAAAGTATTTTGTAATAAAATATATTTACCGTTCAAAACGGCAATCGGTACATACGGCGGATTATATTTATTAAATAATATTTGTTGTTGTTCCATTCGAGTTTTTACTTCGTCCGAATGAAATAAGTGATTAAATGCCTTCGCATCAATACCTTTTGCATTTAGCCATTGAACAATGGCATCATTACTTTTAACCAAGCTTATTGAATCTTTACGCCCGACACTATCGAATAGGTAAAGGTCACTTAAATCTTCTCTACCCATCTGCATAAATGCGGAGTGCATTTGCCCGGTAAACTTCTCATTTGCCTCATATACCGGAGAACGTTGTAGTATTACTTGATCCGAATGTAATCTTGCATACTGCTTCAAATAATCGTCCGCATTTAAACAAATATTACAATCGTATTTGAAAAAATACTGAATCAATATGCGACCGTCTTTAGGCAGTTCAATATCTATCGGCTTCTTATAAGAGTAATAGCCTTTTCCATCGTTAAACAGCGGTTCATTTTTTGTGTTTTTTTGCAATTTTTCGACCGCTTGCGGTTGTGTTGCAAAAGCGTTTAGCGTTATTACGAATATAAATGCCAATGTGACCGACTTTATTAATTTCCCATATAACATCTTGCCCGTTACCTTAAACAAAAACTATGCGTGGTTAGAATACGAACTAAACGATAAGTTCATAGCCTAATAATGCGGTGGTGGCGTTTCTTCCGCTTGCGAAGCTATATTACTGACTTGTGCGCCTTTTAGTTTTTCCGCAAAATGACGCATTTGAGTCTGTAGCTTATCCAGCGAAAGTTGGTGATGAATTAATGCTTGGTTTAATTCTTCTATAGTAACTTCTTGAAAAGCAACTTTTGTTTCCAATTCCGCAATCCGGTTTAATAGATCGTTCTCTGTGGTCATTTTAAATAAAAAGGTTGTATAAAAAAGAAATACACTTTACCCTATCTACCTTTCTTTTAACAAATTATTTTATTTATAAGGAAAATCTATGTTAAAAAATAAACTTTCTGTTCTTGCAATCGTAGCCGGTGCATTAGTTTCATCACAAGCAGTATTTGCGGCGGAACAAAAAGCGGATCAAAAATTCATTGACGATTCATCATATGCGGTCGGCGTATTGATGGGTAAAAATATCGAAGGCGTTGTTGAATCGCAAAAAGAAATCTTTTCTTATAACCAAGATAAAATCTTGGCGGGTGTTCAAGACACCATCAAAAAAACCGGTAAATTAACCGATGAAGATTTACAAAAACAATTAAAATCACTTGATACTTATCTAGCAAGCCAAGAAAGCAAAATTGCCGCAGAAAAAAGTAAAGCAACCGTCGAAGCCGGTAATAAATTCCGTGCCGAATATGAAAAACAAAGCGGCGTGAAAAAAACCGCTTCAGGTTTACTCTATAAAATAGAAAAAGCCGGTACCGGTGAATCGCCTAAAGCGGAAGATACGGTAAAAGTACATTATAAAGGTACATTAACGGACGGTAGCGTATTTGACAGTTCATACGATCGCGGAGAACCGATTGAATTCCAATTAAATCAATTAATTCCGGGTTGGATTGAGGCGATTCCGATGCTGAAAAAAGGCGGAAAAATGGAAATCGTAGTACCACCTGAATTAGGTTACGGCGAACGCCAAGCAGGTAAAATTCCGGCAAGCTCAACCTTAAAATTTGAAATTGAATTGTTAGATTTCAAAGCGGCTGAAGCGAAAAAATAACCCTTGAATCCAAGCGGTCTAATTTGTAAAATTTTTTGCAAATTAGACCGCTTTCTTTTTGAAGGCTTATCAATATATAACTAAAATTAACGGCGTAAGCCCTAAAATAATATGAAAAAATTTCAAAATTTTAGCGAAGAAGATCATGCTATTCTCGCCTCATACTTTCCAATAGTGGATGGTATTGCCGCATTAATCGGTGATCACTGCGAAATCGTTTTACACTCTTTAGAGTTTCTGGAAAATTCAGCCATTTATATTGCTAACGGGCATAATACCGACCGAAAAATCGGTTCGCCACTCACCGATAAAGCACTTAAATCATTACACCAAATGAAGACAGATAGTGTGTCTAATCCCTACTTTACTCGCTCTAAAGGCGGAGTATTGATGAAATCCGTTACCATTGCTATTCGAAACAGTAAACAACACGTTATCGGCTTTATCTGCATTAATATTAATTTGGATGTGCCGGTATCACAATTTTTAAGTACTTTTATTGCACCGCTACAAGAGGATGAAGATACGTCGGTAAACTTTGCCAGTTCCGTTGAAGAGCTAGTTATCCAAACGATCGAAAAGACAATTGAAGAAACGATGGCTGATCGTAACGTCGCTAATAACAATAAAAATCGCCATATCGTCGTATCGTTATATGAAAAAGGTATTTTTGATATTAAAGATGCAATCAATCAAGTAGCTGATCGCTTAAATATTTCTCGCCATACCGTTTATCTTTATATCCGACAAATTAAACAGGATAACGAATAATGGATTATGTACTAGCGATTAAATCTCCTGTTTACGGTACACAAGGGGCATATTTAGCTTATCAAGTTGCTGAAGCATTACTAACCGCAGGACATCATATTAAGCAAGTTTTTTTCTTTCAAGACGGCGTAAGTAACGCAAATGCATTGGTAAACCCCGCTAGCGATGAAATAAACTTATTGGAAAAATGGCAACATCTAGCGAAATCACAAGGTTTAGCTCTACATCTCTGTATTTCTGCCGCGCAAAGACGAGGAACTGTAGATCCTCAAACCAGTAAAACTCAGCAAACTAATCTTGCTGAAGGTTTCATCTTAGCTGGGCTCGGCGAATTTAGCCAAGTGGTATTAAAAGCAGATAGATTATTAACGTTTTAACTATGAAAAAATATAAACTTGCCTTTCTTTTTACTCAACCGCCTTTTGGAACGGCTACTAGCCGAGAAGGTCTTGATGCATTACTCGCAGCCAGTGCTTTCTGTGCTGAAGATGAAATTGCAATTTGTTTTTTAAATGACGGCGTATTTAATCTATTAACTCAACAACAACCCAACAATATCTTACAAAAAGATCATATTTCAACCTTTAAACTGATCGAACTATACGATCTAACCGAATGTTTTATTTGTGAGGAATCCATCAAACAAAGAACGTTAATCGATGCTGAATTGATTTTACCTAATGCAAATATCATTCCTCAAAAAGAATTATTTACAATTCTTGCTCACGCCGAAAAAATACTGACTTTCTAATAAGGAATCCCTATGCTTTATACGCTTTCTAAAGCACAGTACGAGCTAAATGAATTAACTCAGGTATTAACCCAAATCAAAGAAGATGATGCGCTGGTTTTATGGCAAGATGGTGTATTGCTAGCGGTTAAATATCCACAACTTTTTGATCATATTGCTCACATATTTGTTCTCGCTAACGATATTGATGCAAGAGGATTAACGTTATCCAATTATCAACACCTTTCTTTATCTGATTTTATCAAAGTTACCGAGAAATTTTACCCTCATCTTGCTCTCTGAATTTTACTCATCGAAACGCATGTTTCACGATTCCCACTAAACCGCCTAAAAGCCCTTTTCCGCTGAGTTATCAACGTGCTTTCTCAATTTCCCAAAAGCAAAAACCCTGTCGTTATCACTAACCACAGGGTTTCTTTTCGCTCTCGCGCTAATTTCAATCTGGCGATGCCCTACTCTCACATGGGGAAACCCCACACTACCATCGGCGTTACTGCGTTTTACTTCTGAGTTCGGAATGGAGTCAGGTAGAGCCACAGCACTCTGGTCGCCAGAATATTCTGTTGATGTCTTTTGTCTTCTTTATCTGTCTTTTTCTTTGTTCTTTATTTGTCTTTTTATTGACATCTTAAATTCGAAACAAGCTGTTCACTGATTTTTTAGTCTTTCGTTCTTTGTTTAGTTTCTTAACTTCACGCCCAAAAACACTTGAGCGTTGTATAGTTAAGCCTCTCGGGCAATTAGTATGTGTTAGCTCAACGTATCACTACGCTTACACACCACACCTATCTACGTCGTAGTCTCCAACAACCCTTACAGTCTTATAGACTGGGAGAACTCATCTTGAGGCAAGTTTCGTGCTTAGATGCTTTCAGCACTTATCTCTTCCGCATGTAGCTACCCAGCAATGCCTCTGGCGAGACAACTGGAACACCAGTGATGCGTCCACTCCGGTCCTCTCGTACTAGGAGCAGCCCCTCTCAATTCTCCAACGCCCACGGCAGATAGGGACCGAACTGTCTCACGACGTTCTAAACCCAGCTCGCGTACCACTTTAAATGGCGAACAGCCATACCCTTGGGACCTACTTCAGCCCCAGGATGTGATGAGCCGACATCGAGGTGCCAAACACCGCCGTCGATATGAACTCTTGGGCGGTATCAGCCTGTTATCCCCGGAGTACCTTTTATCCGTTGAGCGATGGCCCTTCCATTCAGAACCACCGGATCACTATGACCTGCTTTCGCACCTGCTCGACTTGTCTGTCTCG
>NZ_CP103834.1:2215000-2368401 GCF_029774175.1 Actinobacillus genomosp. 1
GATGCAATGTGGCAATTAGTCGGGTTCTTCCTTGGTTGGGTCGGCGGAAAAGGTAAAGGTCGTGCATTAGGTGTAGGCGAGGTGAAATTTACCGGTCAAATTCTACCGACAGCTAAAAAAGTGACTTACCGTATTCATATGAAACGAGTAATTAATCGTAAGCTGGTTATGGGTATGGCGGACGGTGAAGTGGAAGTGGACGGTCGAGTAATTTATACCGCAACCGATTTAAAAGTCGGCTTATTCCAAGATACTTCCGCTTTCTAATTTTGCGATCAGGATCGAATAATTCACAATAACGAATTTTATTTATGACGCTTATCTAATAGTATTCTTCTTCGGGAGAATACTATTATGTTTTTTAAAGCCTTTACGCTTATCGAAAGTTTAATCACGCTATCTATTCTCATCATTTCGTTTTATCTTATTTCACCGGTCATTTTTCAATTACAAGACAATATCGCCTTAAATAATGAAATTGAAAATATCCAATCTTTTATTTACCAAATTCAAGCTAAAGCCCGTTATCAAAAACAGAGTTATACGCTGACCGCTTCCCAAAACCTACAAACTAACAATTGGTGTTTGATTGCAATACAAAAACAAACCGGTTCAAGCCAAGAAATCGTTTGTGATTGTTTGAATTTGCAACAATGTCGTTTAACTCG
Organism: Actinobacillus genomosp. 1; assembly: GCF_029774175.1. Lineage (NCBI taxonomy): Bacteria > Pseudomonadati > Pseudomonadota > Gammaproteobacteria > Pasteurellales > Pasteurellaceae > Actinobacillus > Actinobacillus genomosp. 1. The sequence goes on from NZ_CP103834.1 coordinate 2,215,669, forward strand.
GCATTTTCTGCTTTATCGCAATACACACCAACATATCGTACTTAAGAATAAAAGTTTATATCCGAAGTCGTTGATAAATATTGACGGAACGGCGGGGCGTTTAGAGTCGAAATGTTTGGCATTAAGCCTAAACCAAGCAAGTAAAATTTTACAATTTGACCAATGGGGACGAATTTATGTCATACCGAAAGACAAGCGTAGCCGTTGTAAATCTTAAATTTAAAGCAATAACGATGATTGAAATGTTGGTGGCTTTATTACTATCTGTCGGATTGTTATGGGCGATATCTAACTTATATGCGCAATTCTACCAAAATAAAGTCAAACAAAATGAATTGCTGATGCTACAGAAAGAAAGCCATCAACTCTTAACTTATTTACAACAGCATATTCAGCACTTGGGCTATCAAGGATATGCTCGACAGCAAACCAATTTCCATTTATTTGAGAGAGATAATAAACGTTATGCAATCGATCTCAACGGGCAATGTTTTATCTTTTTTTATGATTTAAATCACGACGGCTGCTTAGGAAAGCGCGCAACAAAATATGCTCATTGTTTTAATCGATACACTAACCAAACAAAAGATCTGGCAAAGGAAGTGTTCGGTATTAAGCTGGAAAATAGATCGCTTTATATTTACGACAAAAATAATTTGGATCATTGTTCTTACCCAGAATGCGGGCAATTATTAAACGCTTGTCGTGAGAAATGGCGAAGATTGGCTTCCGAAGACGATTATTCGGTTGAACGGTTGCATTTTGAATGGTTGGTGGAACGGAAATTATTGCATATTGATTTAAAACTGCGTGCGAAAAAACAAAAGTCGCTAAGTTATGAAGTAAGCGGTTTGGTTTATATTTTAAATCATTAAGAAGGTAAAATGCGCTACTATCAATTTAAAGCGACGATTCTATTCGTCGGATTAATTTCTCTTTCAAGTATTTTGACGCTGATCTTTTTATCCAGAGAAAAGTTTATTAGTTACGAACATCATTCCATTCATGATTATCAGCAATATTTAACCGATAAAATTGCTTTGATTAACCATACTACGTTATCTTCGGAACAGCAGTGTCAGAAAGTAAAGCATAGTGAAATTCATATCGCATTACCGTATTCCGTTTATCAATTCTATTGCGAGAAATTACCTTTTTTTATCGGTCAACCGCCGAGTAAAAAAACAGTCATTTTTGAACGGATTTCCGATTATTTAAGGTTGGATGAAACTATACCTATTATGCAAGTAAAGGCGTTAGCCGACCTTCCACCGACTAGCCTAGCCGAACCGAAAATTGTGATTTTATTACAAGATATTGATGAGAAATTACCTCGGGATTTCTACGGTATTTTGATTACACAGCATCGTTTTAATTTAAAAAACGGCGCAAAAATGTATGGCGTACTTTATACCTCACAGGAGGAGAATAAAAATAACAGATACATTACGTATCGTCGCGAAGTGGTTAAGTATTTTGACGAACAATATTCGGCTTGGCATTTTTTGCCGTATTCAAGGAATTTATTAAATGCAAAATAAGTTATATACGGCGGAAACCTTATTCAGCGTATTAATCGGTTTGGCGTTATTTATGCTGATTTGGTTTAGTTTCTCCGATTGGCAGCAACGACAGATTGAACGTATTAATGCGAACTATCAACGTCTGCAAGCCTTACAGATTATAGACAATCAGATTACACTGAAATTAGCCGGCAAACCTTGTGAGAAGCAAGTAATACAAAATGGTATGACTTTTCGTGTCGAATGCGGGACGGGCAAAATTCAAGTTAATTTTCCGCTTGGGCAAGCGGTTATTTTTGAATGAAATGTTGCAAAAATGAGGAAAAAACGACCGCTTACCGGTAAAGGAAAGAGATTGAATCCGTTAGGTTTTTAGAGGACAATCGTTGCGTTATACAAGGAGTTTCTATGTTCACGGTCTTTTTCTCGCAAAAACTTTCATCTTTAGCCGCTTTACTTATCCGTTTACAACAAAATGATCCTAATCCTAACCCGTTTGAGCCCGAAACCGTCCTGGTGCAAAGCGTCGGTATGGCGCAGTGGTTGCAAATGCAAATAGCTGATCAAGCCGGTGTCGCCGCTCATTATCAATTTCCGTTTCCAACCAGTTTTTTATGGCAACAATATCGCGTGTTGTTTCCCGAATTGCCGAAAGAGAATATTTTTGAAAGAGAAAGCGTAACTTGGCGTTTAATGCGCTTGATCCCTAATTATTTAGGACAGGCGGAGTTTGAATCGCTTAATCTCTATCTGAATAAAGACGCCCGTCAGTATCAATTAAAATTGTATCAATTAGCCGGCAAAATTGCCGATCTTTTTGACCAATATTTGGTTTATCGTCCGCATTGGTTAGTGCATTGGGAGAGTCATCAGATTGAAGCGGTATTAAATGAAATTTTGGCTGCCATCGTTTTTAACGAGAAAAATGAACAAGATATTTTAGCCAACTTGCGTTGGCAAGCGGCGCTATGGAACGCATTGATTGAAGATATTAAGGCGGATAGCGATGAAAAAGTTTTTATGACTTCCCATCGTGCTTATTTGCAACAACAGTATTTCGATAAACTGGATAATTTAACCGAGTCAGAACAAGCAAAATTACCGAAGCGTATCTTTGTCTTCGGTATTTCTTCATTACCGGCGACACAGTTGGCGGTATTGAAAAAACTTAGCGAACATTGTGATATTTACCTATTCTTTTTAGATCCGAGTCGAGAATATTGGGCGGATAGTGTTGAAGATAAAACGCTCGAAAAACTTGCCCTTAAGCAGCAACTTTCACCGCAGGATCTTGAGGCGTTGTTAGCCGAACAAGGTAATCAATTACTCACGATGTGGGGTAAGCAGGGACGTGAATTTCTCGCACAATTAGTCGAGCAAGAACCGGATAATACGATAGAAGTGTTTGATGAATACGAGGGTGATTCGAATCTAATTAAGCTAAAAAACGCCATTTTAAATTTTAATAATGAGCAACAATTCGTACTTGCAAACGAGGATAAATCAATTCAAATTCACGCCTGTCACAGTGTAATGCGAGAAGTTGAGGTGCTACATAATCAATTACTACAAATGTTTGAGCGGAACCCGACCCTTACGCCTAAAGATATTATCGTGATGTCGGCGGATATTGATAAATATGCGCCTTATATTAATGCGGTGTTTGCTCGCTATGAAAAAGGCGATAAACGTTATATCCCCTTTACCCTTTCCGACCAAAAAGTGACCGTAGTTGATCCGATTATTGCCGGTTTTTTAACGCTTTTGAATTTAAAAGAAAGCAATTTTAATGCGGAATCGTTACTGGATCTCTTAGACGTGAATGCGCTTCGAACACGTTTTAACTTACAAGAACAGGATCTGCAAACGTTACGCCATTGGATTAATCGGGTCGGGATTCGTTTCGGACTGAATATCCAACAAGACGAGTGGCAAAATCATAATGCGTGGGAAAACGGTTTAACTCGCTTATTGCTTGGTACCAGTTTAAGAGAAGAGTCGGGTATTTGGCAGGACAGTATTGCATTTAACGAGAGCTACGGCTTGTCGGCGACATTAGTCGGCTTTTTAGCGAAATTTATCGAAAATTTGACCGCTTGGCATGAGTTTATACAGCAAGATCATACGATTACCGACTGGAAAATTCGCATTCAACAGTTGATTAGTGAGTTTTACCAAGAATCGCCTGAAAGTTTGGATGCAATGCTATTGTTAAATACTACGCTAGATGAGGTCGTAAATAAAGTCGAGCAGGCGCATTTTAGCGAAAGTATCGGGATTGAGATTATTCGTTTATTGCTTGAAGACAAACTTAATCAGCAACAAAACAGTCTGCATTTTTTAGCCGGTAAGGTGAATTTCTGTACCTTATTACCAATGCGCGCCATTCCGTTTAAAGTGGTTTGTTTACTTGGTATGAATGAGGCGGATTTTCCACGCCAACATTCGGTCAATAGTTTTGATTTAATGCAATACGCCCCGAAACGAGGCGACCGAGCTAGACGAGATGACGATCGCTATTTGTTTTTAGAAGCGTTGTTGTCGGCACAAGAGATTTTTTATCTTAGCTATATCGGGCAATCGGTAACGGACAATAAACAGCGATTACCGTCCGTATTGGTTTCACAACTCTTAGATTATCTGGCGGAACATTTAACCGAGCAGGCTCGTTTAGAGGTTAGCGAAAAGGAACGGTTTTCCGAGCAATTATTTTTACAAAAAATGTTAGTAAAACAACTGCTTACCGTCTTTAGTCCTAAGAACTTTACGCCGGAATACGGTTCTTATGATAAAGAGTGGCTCTTGGAGCAACAGCATACGCCGTTAGCGGATTTTCTCAGTGATACGTTTAATTTAAAAGGCGAAGTGCCGACGGAAATTAATCTTGAAGATTTAATTGCATTTGTGAGTAATCCGATTAAGTACTTCTTTAATCATCAGTTAGGCGTTTATTTCCGTCACGATGAAGAAAGTATCGAAGAGAGCGAGAAATTCTCGCTTAATAATTTGGATGAGTATCAACTGCGTGATCATTTAGTGATATTGGAACCGGAAGAACGAGAGGCATTTTTTAAGCAAGAGCAATTAAAAGGTAATTTGCCGATTTCTAATTTTGCTAAAGTTTCTCAACAAGCGTTGGAAGATTCGATCAATGAATTACGAGAGCTTATTAAGCCTTATTTAGGTGAAAGCGAAATCGTAGAAATCGAACAATTATTCGAAGTGAATCAGTTGAAAATTCGTTTATTCGGTAATATCCAAAATAAATTTGCCAATGAAATTGTGTTTTGGAAAGTAAGTAGCTTAAAAGATAAGGATTATATCCGTTTATGGATTTTTTATTTAGCCATTAAAGCTCAAGACTTGAATATAGATCTGAAGGCAATTACACGGAATAAAGACGGAGCGGAAATCTTCCAATTTAATCCAATTAGTGCGGAGCAAGCTCGTTCGCAATTACATACTTATGTAGTCGCTTATTTAGCCGCTTTTAGAAAATTAACCTTCGGAATTTGGGAAGGTTTGGATAATTATTTTGAAAAGCAGCCTGAGGAACAAACCGATGAAGAATATTGTCAGCAACAATTATCCGCATTAATGAATCAGACGTATTTTGAGGGGAGATACTTGAAACGTATATTACAACAAAGTTCACAATTGGATTATGCCGAAATTCATACTACAACCTTGGAATGGTTTGAATTAATGCAACAAAGTAAACCGACAAAAACCAAAATTAAGGAGAAGAAATGAGAAAGAATATGATTTCTCGTGCCATCAGCTACGCATTATCCGTCACTTTTGCGTTGGGGATAGCGTTGCCGACTTTTGCAAATAATCCTCAAAATCAGACCGCTTCCGGTGAACAAAAAATGTTGCCGATAAAAGTAACCGGTTTTGATGTTTTAGCGCAAACTATTAATAAAAGTCCTAACGATAAGGCGATTTATCAAGCGATTCGTTTGCAAAACGGTATGACGGTGTTACTGATTTCCGATGAAAAAGCGAATAAATCGTTAATGTCGTTAGCTTTGCCTATCGGCTCAATGGAGGATCCGCAACAGCAACAAGGTTTAGCACACTATTTGGAACATATGATCTTAATGGGATCAAAACAGTTCCCCGAAACTAACAGTTTAGATCAGTTCTTGACGAAAAACGGCGGCTACAATAATGCTTCGACCACTTCGGATCGAACCGCTTATTATTTGGAGGTAAATAATAATGCGTTTGACGAAGCGGTCGCTCGTTTGGCGGATGCGTTTGCTCAACCGTTGTTATCGGAAAGCAATGCGAAGAAAGAAGTGAATGCAGTAAATGCCGAAATGGTACGAGCTAAATCGAGTGACGGGCATCTATTGCATAGCGTGAATTTAGCTACCGCTAATCCGGCTCACCTGATTACCAAGTTTGCGGTCGGCAATAATCAAACTTTATCGGATAAAGAGAACAGTAAATTACAAGCGGAATTGGAACAATTTTATCAGCGTTATTATTCCGCCAACCTAGTTAAAGCGGTGTTGTATTCCAATCAATCCGTCGAGCAATTAGCCGCTTTAGCCGAACGTACTTTAGGTAAAATGCAGAATAAAAATCTGAACGTACCGACGGTGGATATGCCGTTCTTCCGTGCGGAAGATAAAGGCGTGTTGATCGAGTATAAACCGGTTCAACCGACTAAATTACTGTCCGTTTCATTTGATATGCCGAATGACGAGGACAAATTCGCGCATAAAACCGGCGAATATTTAGCTTATGTCTTTAGCAATAATACCGAAGGAACGCTTTCCGATTATTTGATAAAACAAGGCTTATCCGATAGCGGTATTGCAGCCGTGCCGAGTGCGAATGTCAGCCGAAATCGAGGCGATTTTACCTTTTATGTCGCATTAACTGATAAAGGGCTGTCGGAACAAGATAAAGTGATTTCGTTGATTTTTCAGCAAATCGAACAAGTGAAAAAAGACGGCATCCAAGAAAGCTATTTCAATGAAGTGCGTGAGAGCTTAAAGCAGGATTTCCAACATCTGCAAGTAGAGAAAAACGGCAATTATATTGAAGCGTTGGCAGAGCAAATGTTGCACTATCCGGTCGAGCATATTTTAGACTCGGCTTATGTGGTCGGTGCGATGGACAGTGAGGCAATTAAAGCCAAATTGGCGGCAATGACATTAGATAACGCACGCATTTTAGTTGTGTCCGAGCAAGCGAAAACCGATAAAAAAACACCGTATTTTGAAGCCGGTTATAGCGTTAGAAAATTTAGTGATGTCGAGAAAACACAATGGTTGGATTTTAGTCACAATCCGTCGCTTAAATTACCGGAACTGAATCCTTACTTTGCAACCGATTTCTCACTGATTAAACAGACCGACGAACGTAAAGTACCGAAAGCCTTAGTCAGCAATGAAGGAAAAGCGATTTATGCGATGCCAAGCCAGTATTTTGCTCAAGATCCGAAAGCTATCGTTTCCGTCAGCTTATCCATTATGCCGAAAAGTGACGATTTAACAGAGGCGGTCAGTGCGACTTTGTTAGGTTATATGAATAATCTGGCGCAAACGAAATTAGCTTTCCAAACGGCGGTAGCAGGGATGCAAGCGGGGGTAAGTCCTTATCCGAACGGGATTTCGATTGAAGCGGCGGGTTATACCCAACATTTAGCGAAATTAATCGGCGATACGCTAACACAATTTAAAACCTTTGAATTAAGCGAAGCGGTTTTAGCGCAGGCAAAACAGAGAGCATTTGAAGCGTTAGACGGTTTAAGTAAAGCAAGCAGTCTTGCTCAAGCAAATGCGGCGATTAGCAATTTTGCCGCTTATCCGTATTTTGAAGAAGACAAACAGCGTAAAGCGTTAAACGAGATGACGCTGAGCGATGTAAAATCGATTCGAGATAAACTTTTAGAAAAATCGACCGGAGTGAGTATTTTATCGGTCGGTAATCTTACGGATAAACAAGTGGAAAACTTGGCAAGCGAGATTAACGCTATTGTTAAAAACAGCGAAACGGAACGGGGTAGAGGGCGTTATTTAGATTTAAATGACAGTATCCGCAAATTAAATTACATCAAAAACGTGCCGCATGAAGATAATGCATTAAGTATTACTTACCTTGCTAAAGGTTATGATGAATTAGCCGGTTCTGCCAGAGCGAATTTATTACGAGATATTATCGGGCGTTGGTATTTTGACGATTTACGTACCGAGAAACAGCTCGGTTATGTGGTGTCGGCAACTAATACCAAATTGGGTAAAACTGCCGGTATGCGTTTTATGGTTCAAAGCCCGAATACGACACCGGCGGGCATTATGCAGCATAACCAACGCTTTTTTGCAGAAAGTTTAACAAAATTGACCGCTTTATCGGAGCAGGAATTTGTGAAATATCGTGAGAGTTTAATCGAGAAATTACAACGTAAACCGGAATCGTTAAACCAAGAGTTTTCTCAATTCACGTTTGACTTTAATCGCCGTAATGATCAATTTAACCAACGTGCGAAAATGATCGAAGCGGTGAAACAACTTACCCAGCAAGATATTGTGGATTTTTATAAACACACTGTGATTGAGCAGCAAGGCTTTTCATTTATCAGCCAAGCGTTAGGCTCTAAAGCGAAAGCGGAAGATGCGGTTACATTAGCGGGTTATGAAAAAGTGGAAAGTATTGAGCAAATCCAAAAACAATTCCCGGTAAAATACTATTAAATCTCCATCTGCAAGCGGTCAGAAAAACACTAAATTTTACCACTGTAGATAAAGCAAAAGGCTTAGCAAATTCGCTAAGCCTTTTTAATGTTTAGTGTTTACCCAAATTTGAGAAGAAGTTTTTCACGCTATCTAAAAAACTTTCTTGTTGCGGACGATGTTTACTTTTGCCGGCTAAACTTTCTTCCAGTTTACGTAATAAGTCTTTTTGCTCGTCATTTAATGCAACCGGTGTTTCTACCACTACTTTGCAAATTAAATCGCCTGCATAACCGCCGCGTGGGCTTGCCACACCTTTACCTCTAACACGGAATAATTTGCCGGTTTGGGTTTCCGCCGGAATTTTCAGTTTTAATTTACCGTCAAGTGTCGGTACTTCAATCTCACCGCCTAATGCCGCCATCGTAAAACTGATTGGCACTTCGCAGTAAAGATTTGAACCGTCACGCTCAAAAATATCGTGCTCACGAACGTGAATTACGACGTATAAATCACCTGCCGGCGCACCGTTCTCGCCTGCCGCACCTTCGCCGGATAAGCGCAGTTGGTTACCGGTGTCCACACCAGCCGGAATGGTTACCGATAAGTTTTTCGCTTTCTGAACACGTCCGTCACCATGGCAAGATTTGCAAGGTTTTTCAATTTTCTTACCGCTTCCGTGACAGCTCGGACAAACCGCTTCCGTCACAAAGAAACCTTGCTGACGGCGGATTCTGCCCGAACCGTGACAGTGCGAACAGGTTTCCACTTTCGAACCTTTTTCCGCACCTGAACCGTGGCAAGTATCACATTCGGCAAGCGTTGAGATACGAATATCTTTTTTGCAGCCTTTAACCGCTTCTTCCAACGAGATTTCAATGTCGTAACGTAAATCATCGCCACGTACGACACGATTACGACGTCCACCGCAGCCAAAACCGCCACCGAACATTTCGCTAAAGATGTCTTCAAAGCCACCGAAACCGCCTCCGCCGAAGCCACCGCCAAATCCGCCGGCACCACCGCCTTGTTCAAAAGCAGCGTGACCGTATTGATCGTATGCGGCACGTTTTTCAGCATCGCCTAACACTTCATAGGCTTCGTTGATTTCTTTAAATTTTTCTTCTGCGTCTTTACTGCCTTGGTTTTTATCCGGGTGGTGTTTTGATGCTAAACGTTTATAAGCACGTTTAATCTCGTTCTCACTCGCCCCTTTCTGTAAGCCAAGGACTTCGTAGTAATCTTTTTTTGCCATAGTGTTTCGTTTGTAAAATTTTACGGAAATTTGACCGCTTGTAACTAGCTGATTGGATAGCGCTCGTCACAGACGGGCGTTATCGGATAGATAAAATCACCACCCTCGCCCCTTGTGGGAGAGGGAAAGATTTTCTTCGTTTAGAAGAAAATCAGGGAGAGGGGGAAGCGGATGTATTTTGTAAAAAATTTGCGAAATATAACCGCCTGTTTCCCCTCTCTCTGCAAGAAATTGTCTTTCACAATTTCTTGCTGTCTCTCTCCCTCAGGGGAGAGAGTGAGTTGTTATATACACCAAAAGGGCGTGTTGCCACGCCCTTAAGCTATAATTAACCAACTCAATCTTGAGCAATGAAGAAAGACGAATAATTTATAGTATCTTCTAAAATTTCAGTATCAGAGTCACATTCCCATTCTGAGCTATCATTAAAGCAACCAATAGGATATTCATATAAGTATCTGCTTATACCGTACTCATCGTTATAAAATTTATAACAATTCTCGGCTCCCATTTGTCTTTCATCACTATCGACTAAATCACACTCAAAATTTTCTATGGAAATTTTATATTTAGAACCTTGATAGTTTATTAGTACATATTCCATATATACACCTTATTTATCTTTCACTTCTTCAAACTCTGCATCCACTACACCGTCATCTTTTGCAGATTGTTGCGGTTGTTCGCCTGCTTGTGCTTTCGCTTGAGCCGCTTGCATTAACGGTTCAGATGCTTTAATTAACGCTTCAGTTTTCGCATCGATTTCCGCTTTATCATCGCCTTTAGCCGCTTTTTCTAAATCTGCGATAGCCGTTTCGATTTTCGCTTTATCATCAGCGTTTAACGCATTACCAGCTTCTTCGGTTTGTTTACGAGTTGCGTGTGCGATACCGTCCGCTTGGTTACGTGCTTGAACTAACTCTTCGAATTTTTTATCCGCTTCTGCGTTTGCTTCCGCATCACGAACCATTTGTTCGATTTCTTCGTCAGATAAACCTGAAGACGCTTGGATACGAATTTGTTGTTCTTTACCTGTGTTTTTATCTTTCGCAGATACGTTAATTACACCGTTCGCATCGATATCGAAAGTAACTTCGATTTGCGGCATACCACGTGGTGCCGGGTTAATACCTTCAAGGTTGAATTGACCTAAAGATTTGTTCGCAGACGCTTGTTTACGTTCACCTTGTAATACATGGATGGTTACCGCTGATTGATTGTCTTCTGCGGTTGAGAACACTTGTGATTTCTTAGTTGGAATCGTAGTGTTTTTCTCAATTAACACAGTCATCACGCCACCCATGGTTTCGATACCTAAAGATAATGGCGTAACGTCTAATAAAAGAACGTCTTTTACATCACCTTTTAATACACCGCCTTGAACCGCAGCACCGATTGCTACCGCTTCATCCGGGTTCACGTCTTTACGTGCTTCTTTACCGAAGAATTCAGCTACTTTTTGTTGTACTAACGGCATACGAGTTTGACCACCAACGAGGATAATGTCGTTGATTTCATTCACTGATTTACCTGCGTCTTTTAATACGGTTTTAAGTGACTCAATTGAGCTTGCAACTAAATCTTCTACTAACGCTTCTAATTTCGCACGGGTTACGTTGATTGCTAAGTGTTTAGGACCTGTCGCATCCGCTGTGATATACGGAAGATTTACTTCGGTAGATTGTGCTGAAGAAAGTTCGATTTTCGCTTTTTCCGCCGCTTCTTTCACACGTTGTAATGCCATTGGGTCGTTGCGTAAATCAACGCCTTGTTCTTTCTTGAACTCATCAATGATGTAATCAATTACACGGTTATCGAAGTCTTCACCACCTAAGTGAGTGTTACCGCCGGTTGCTAATACTTCAAATGTTTGTTCGCCGTCGAAGTTATCGATTTCGATGATTGAGATATCGAATGTACCACCACCTAAGTCGTAAACTGCGATCACTTGGTTTTCTTTAGTTGAACCTAAACCGAATGCTAACGCTGCCGCTGTCGGTTCGTTGATGATACGTTTAACATCTAAACCTGCGATACGACCTGCATCGATTGTCGCTTGACGTTGAGCATCGTTAAAGTATGCCGGTACAGTGATAACCGCTTCAGTTACCGCTTCACCAAGGAAATCTTCCGCTGTTTTTTTCATTTTTTTCAACACTTCTGCTGAAATTTGCGGTGGTGCTAATTTGTCGCCTTTTACGTTTACCCACGCATCGCCGTTGTCAGCACGTGTGATTTCGAAAGGCATAATTTTAATATCACGTTGTACTTCTTCGCTTTCAAAACGACGACCGATTAAACGTTTGATTGCAAATAATGTATTTTTCGGGTTTGTAATCGCCTGACGTTTTGCCGGCTGACCAACTAAAGTTTCGTTATCCGTATAAGCAATGATTGACGGAGTTGTACGTGCGCCTTCCGCATTCTCGATTACACGTGCTTTGTCACCGTCCATTACCGCTACACAAGAGTTTGTTGTACCTAAGTCAATACCAATGATTTTACCCATTTTAAAAATTCCTCTGAATATAAATTTGTTTGATTACGTTTTCGTAACGTTACCCACAAGATGGTGTTCTTTCACAACTTTTCAAGGCTAAATTTGAAATTTTCTTGCAAGTATTTTTAAAAAAGAAACGGGACGTTCAACGTTCCCGTTCAGACGAAACAATAAATAGGGATGAAAATGAAATGATCAAGGGCGTAAAATAAATTTTTGTAAGATTTTTGAATAAAACGGACAAAAAAGCCCGTTCGTGATGAACGGGCTTGCTTTCCGAGCATTAAAGACCTTTTAATCTTTGATAAATTTCAGCAAATTTTGACCGCTTGTCTTGGTATTCGGCAAACTTGCTGCGATTCGGTTGGTAAACCGCTTCAAGCGGTAACGGCTGACAGAAATTAGCAATATCTTCATTAGGATTTAAGGCAATCTGAGCCAATTTCGCTGCCCCTAAAGCCGGGCCAACATCACCGCCTGTACGATATTCAAAGGTTCTACCGGTAATATCCGCTAATAATTGACGCCAATAAGCACTTTTTGCTCCGCCACCGATCAGGGCGATATTATCCGCTTTCACACCGGTTTCGTGTAACACGTCAATGCCGTCCGCTAACGCAAAACTGACCCCTTCTACTGCGGCTCTTGCCATGGTAATCGGGTTATCGTTATGGGTTAAGCCCCAAAATACGCCTTTGGCATAAGGGTCATTATGCGGTGTACGTTCACCGGATAAATAAGGTAGGAAAATCGCATCACTCGCTTGGTTACAATTTTCGACTTGTTGGAATAGCGTTTTAATATCGCTAATACCGGTAACTTTTTGAGCAAAATCAACCGCTGATGCAGCACTGAGCATCACTGACATCAAATGCCAACGATCCGGTAACGCGTGGCAGAAACTGTGTACCGCTTTTTGCGGATTGGCACTAAATTTATCGGTTACGACAAAATATACCCCTGACGTACCGAGCGATAACATCGCTTGTCCGGCTTGGTAAAGCCCGATACCGATTGCACCGGCTGCATTATCGCCGCCACCGGCAATTACCGGAACGGTATTTAACTTCCAGTTTTTAGCTAATTCAGGACGTAAATAGCCGGTAACTTGGTTGCCTTCAAACAGTTTAGGCATATTACTAACATCAAGTCCGCACGCATTTAATAACGCCTGATTCCACTCTCTTTTACCGACATCCAGCCACATTGTGCCGGAAGCATCAGACATATCAGAAGCATATTCACCGGTCATACGTAAACGTAAATAATCTTTCGGCAGTAAGACTTTATCCATTTGTTCGGCGATTTGTGGCTGATGTTTATCTACCCATTTTAATTTCGGTGCGGTAAAGCCCGGCATCATCAGATTACCGGTAATTTCACGGCTATTCGGCACTAATGATTCCAATTCGGCGCATTCCGCAAAGCTACGTCCGTCATTCCACAAAATTGCCGGACTCAATACTTGGTCATGCTTATCTAATAAAGTCGCACCGTGCATTTGACCGGTCAAGCCAATCGTTTTAACTGCGGTTAAATCTTGCTGTTGTGCCAAAGCGAGCATAGCTAAATTGGTTGCGTGCCACCAGTCTTCCGGATTTTGTTCCGACCAAAGCGGATGAGGACGCGAAATAGGTAAAGATTGATGGGTGGTTGCGATGATTTCTTGAGATTCATTGAGTAAAACGACTTTAACGCCTGAGGTGCCTAAATCAATTCCGATATACATAAAGCCTCCTTAAACAATAAGCGGTCAGATCTTGCAAATTTTTTGCAAAATTTGACCGCTTGTATTGATTAACGATAAATATAATTATTCACTAAATTTTCTAAGTATTCTTGCTGACCTGAAACCGGTTTCGGATCAAGCGCTTTGCTTTCAACGATTTTTGCTAAATCTTCAAGGCTTGCTTTACCTGCAAGAATTTGCTGACCTAAATCGCCATTCCAGCCTGCGTAACGTTGAACAACAATACCTTGTAAGGTTTGGTCTTCAATCATTTTCGCCGCACGTTTTAATGAAAGCGCAAGCACGTCAATCGCTCCGATATGACCGTGGAATAAATCATACGGGTCGGTACTTTGGCGGCGGATTTTTGCATCGAAGTTGAAACCACCAGTAGTAAAGCCACCTGCTTTTAAGATTTCATACATCACAAGCGTATTTTCTTCTACGCTGTTCGGGAATTGGTCAGTATCCCAACCTAATTGCGGATCACCACGGTTAGCATCAATCGAACCGAAGATATCTAATGCTGCCGCAGTTGCGATTTCGTGTTGGAAAGTATGACCGGCTAAGGTTGCGTGGTTTGCTTCAATATTTACTTTGATTTCTTTTTCTAAACCGAATTGTTTTAAGAAGCCGTAAACGGTTGCCACGTCATAATCATATTGGTGTTTAGTCGGTTCTTGCGGTTTCGGCTCGATTAATAATGTACCGTTAAAGCCGATTTTATGTTTATGTTCCACCACCATTTGCATAAAGCGACCGATTTGTTCACGTTCACGTTTTAAATCGGTATTTAATAAGGTTTCATAACCTTCACGACCACCCCATAACACATAGTTTTCGCCGCCTAAGCGTTTGGTTGCATTCATTGCGTTAAATACTTGTGATGCCGCCCAAGAGAATACTTCCGGATTCGGATTGGTTGATGCGCCGGACATATAACGCGGGTTAGTAAAGCAGTTCGCCGTACCCCATAATAATTTCACGCCGGTTTCCGCTTGTTTTTTCTCAAGGATATCCACCATGGTATGGAAATTATGTACGTATTCTTTATATGAATTACCTTCCGGCGCAATGTCCACATCGTGGAAGCAGTAGTAAGGAATCCCTAATTTTTGGAAGAATTCAAAGGCGATTTCCGCTTTTTGTTTTGCGCCTTCGAGTAAACCGCCGGTTTTTTGCCAACTGCGATCTAAAGAACCTACGCCGAACATATCATTCCCCGTCCAGCAGAAAGTATGCCAATAACACACCGCTAAACGTAAATGCTCCGCCATAGTTTTGCCTAAAATCACTTCGTTCGGATTGTAATGTTTAAAAGCAAAAGGATTGGTTGAGCTAGCACCTTCATATTTTACTTTTTCAATTTTATCGAAATAGTTAGACATAATTAATTCTCCTGTGAATCAATGGATTTTGAAAACGAGAGCATAATGATGAAAATTAAAAAGCGGTTCAATTATGTTATTTAGTTTTTTGGTTTTGATTATTGGTTATTGTGGTGGTGATCACAAAAGTGAAAAAACGTAATAGCGTTAAAATATTTTGTAATTGCAGCGATAAATTATCCACCGCAAACTATCGCTAGAGCAATCATGCTCAAACTTTGTTAAACCAACCCTATGAGGTGTCATTATGAAAATGAAAAGTCTGATTTTATCTATCGCTGCAGCATTAACCGTAATGTCAGGTTCAGCGTTAGCTAAAGATTTAACCATCGGTATGTCCATTGATGATTTACGTTTAGAAAGATGGCAAAAAGACCGTGATATTTTTGTGAAAAAAGCGGAGGCTTTAGGGGCGAAAGTATTAGTTCAATCAGCAAATGGCGATGATGCGGCACAAGTTTCACAAATTGAAAATATGTTGAATAAAAACGTAGACGTATTAGTGATTATTCCGCATAACGGTGATGTATTAAGTAACGTAATTTCCGAAGCGAAAAAAGAAGGCGTAAAAGTGTTAGCTTACGACCGTTTAATCAACAATGCGGATTTGGATTTCTACGTATCGTTTGATAATGAAAAAGTCGGTGAGTTACAAGCGCAAAGTATCGTTGAGAAAAAACCGGAAGGTAATTATTTCTTAATGGGCGGTTCGCCGGTGGATAACAATGCGAAACTATTCCGTAAAGGTCAAATGAAAGTATTACAACCGCATATTGACAGCGGCAAAATCAAAGTGGTGGGCGACCAATGGGTTGATTCTTGGTTAGCTGAAAAAGCACTACAAATTATGGAAAACGCCTTAACTGCGAATAAAAATAATATTGATGCGGTTGTCGCTTCGAACGATGCGACCGCAGGCGGTGCAATTCAAGCGTTAAGTGCGCAAGGTTTAGCGGGCAAAGTGGCTATTTCCGGTCAAGATGCGGACATTGCTGCGATTAAACGTATCGTAGAAGGTACGCAAACCATGACGGTATATAAACCGATTACGAATTTAGCGGATAAAGCCGCTTCAATTGCGGTTAGTTTGGGTAAAGGCGAAACTTTAGAATCTAACGCCAAATTAAACAACGGCGTGAAAGAAGTGAATTCTTATCTGTTAGATCCAATCATTGTTACCAAAGACAATATTGACAGTACCGTGATTAAAGATGGATTCCACACGAAAGAAGCGGTTTATAAATAATCTATCTTAATCTTTAAAGTGCGGTTTATTACGACCGCACTTTATCTAACGGAGGTTTTCATTATGGCTCAATTGTTAGAAATGAAAAATATTACCAAGAAATTCGGTGATGTTACGGCGTTAAATAACATTTCGATTTCTTTGGAAACCGGTGAAATATTGTCTTTGTGCGGTGAGAACGGTTCGGGAAAATCCACTTTGATGAAAGTCTTGTGCGGTATTTATCCTTACGGTGATTATTCCGGCGAGATCTACTTTGCCGGTGAAAAACTCACGGCGAAAAATATTAAGGAAACGGAAGAAAAAGGGATTTCGATTATTCACCAAGAATTAACCTTGGTGAAAAATATGTCGGTACTTGAGAATATGTTTTTAGGCAATGAAATGACAAACTCAGGTATTACGAATGACAACGAAATGTACCTACGCTGTAAAACCATTCTACAACAAGTGCAATTGGATATTGATCCGAATACTAAAGTGGGTGAGCTTGGTTTAGGACAACAACAGCTGGTCGAAATTGCCAAAGCATTAAATAAACAAGTTCGTTTACTAATTTTAGATGAACCGAGTGCGTCTTTAACCGAAAAAGAGACCGCGATTCTTTTAAACTTAGTGAAAGATCTCAAAGCGCATAACATTGCTTGTGTATATATTTCGCATAAGTTAAACGAAGTAAAAGAAATTTCAGACAAGATTTGTGTTATTCGAGACGGTGAACATATCGGTACTCGTTCCGCTCAAGGAATGAGTGAAGACGACATTATCACTATGATGGTAGGACGTGAAATTACTTCCCTTTATCCGCATGAACCTCATGAGATTGGCGAAGAAATTCTTCGAGTGGAAAATATTTCCGCATGGCATCCGGTTAATACGCATATTAAAAGAGTAAATAACGCCGGTTTTAAATTACACAAAGGCGAAATCCTCGGCGTAGCCGGTTTAGTCGGTTCCGGACGTACTGAAATGGCGCAATGTATCTTCGGTTCATATCAAGGAAAATATGAAGGGGATATTTTTATTGAGAATCAGAAAGTACAGATTAAAAATTGCGCGCAAGCCATTGCGCATAATATTGTAATGGTGCCGGAAGATCGTAAAAAACACGGCATTATTCCGATTATGGGCGTGGGGAAAAATATTACTTTATCTTCTCTTTCTCAATTCTGTTTCGGTAAGAAAGTGATTAATGAAGCGCTTGAAGAGACGATCATTAATCAATCAATTGAAAAATTAAAAGTAAAAACCTCTTCGCCCGAATTGGCAATCGGTCGATTAAGCGGCGGTAACCAACAAAAAGCGATTCTTGCAAAATGCTTATTATTGAAGCCTAGAATTTTGATTTTGGATGAGCCTACTCGTGGTATTGATGTAGGGGCTAAATACGAAATTTATAAACTTATCAATCAGTTAGCGCAAGAAGGAATGGCAGTTATTGTGATTTCTTCCGAATTACCTGAAGTATTGGGAATTAGTGATAGAGTTCTGGTGATGCACCAAGGACAAATTAAAGCAGACTTAATTAACGATAATTTGACGCAAGAGCAAGTTATGGAAGCCGCACTCAAGGAGTAACCTATGTTGAAGCTAAAATCTGTCAATTTACAAGTTTATATTATGCTCATTGCTATTATTGTGATTATGAGCTTTTTCTCGGTCGCAACCGACGGTGCTTATTTAAGCGCACGTAATATTTCAAACTTATTGCGTCAAACCTCCATTACGGGGATTTTAGCGATTGGGATGGTGTTTGTGATTATCTCGGCGGAAATTGACCTATCTGTCGGTTCGTTAATGGGATTATTAGGTGGATTTGCTGCAATCGCCGATGTTTGGTGGGGCTGGCCGTTACCGCTTACTATTGCCGTAACACTTGTGCTAGGTACATTATTAGGTGCTTGGAACGGCTGGTGGGTTTCATATCGTAAAGTTCCGTCCTTTATTGTCACATTGGCGGGGATGTTGGCTTTCCGCGGTATTTTAATCGGTTTAACCAACGGTACGACCGTTTCTCCGATTAGTAATGATATGACGACTATCGGTCAAGGTTATATTCCGGATGTAACCGGTATGATTCTCGGTTTAGTTGCGGTGTTCTGCTTTATTACTTGGGGAAGTTATCAACGCAAAGCTCGCCAAAACTTGAACCTAAATGTACCTGATGTAACGAAAGACATTATGAAATACGGCTTGTTTGCTATCTGTGTATTAGGTGCGATTTACTTACTTAATGACTATCGAGGTATTCCGTTCCCGGTACTTGTGTTAGCGATTTTAACCGTATTCGGGATGTTTATCGCACATAAAACCGCATTCGGTCGTCATATTTATGCAATCGGTGGTAACATTGATGCGGCACGACTTTCAGGGATTAACGTTGAGAAAGTAAAACTAACCATCTTCGCAATGAACGGCTTTATGGTAGCGATTGCAGGGTTGATTCTTAGTGCGCGTTTAGGTGCAGGTGCGCCGTCGGCAGGTCAAAATGCCGAACTCGATGCGATTGCCGCTTGTGTAATCGGCGGGGTAAGTTTAGCCGGCGGTATCGGTAGCGTATACGGTGTTATCATCGGGGCATTTATTATTGCTTTACTTGATAACGGTATGAGTATGCTTGATGTACCGACATTCTGGCAATATATCGTAAAAGGTGCGATTCTGTTATTAGCCGTTTGGGTTGATACGATGAGTAAGAAAAAAATGTAATCGTTACCTCTGCGATTGATTTCTTAAAAAGCATCCAATGTTTTCGTAAATATTGGGTGCTTTTTTCATAACTACGCAAAATGTGGTATGTTAGCGCGACTGTCTAACTACGTAATGATATTTATGGAAAAAAAATCTTTTCGTATCGCATTATGTTTTAATGCGAATAAAGTTTACGACCGCCAAGTCATTGAAGGCATCGGACAATATATTCAAGCCTCTCAATGTACTTGGAATATTTTTATGCAAGATGATTTCACTTATCATAAAAAAGATATGGAAGGGTTGTTAATTGACGGCATTATTGCCGATTTTGATGATCCTGAAACCGCCGCATTATTAGGGGAATTGAATATCCCGGTAATTGCGGTGGGCGGTTCCTATCAAGATCCGGCATACTATCCGCAAATTCCGTATGTTGCTACCGATAACTATGCCTTAGTGGAAACGGCGTTATTACATCTTAAACAAAAAGGCATTAATCAATTTGCCTTTTACGGTATTCCGACCGAAGCAAAAAAACATTGGTCGGTAGAACGTAAAAATGCGTTTATTGATTTGATGGAAAAGTACGAACATCAAACCAATATCTATTTAGGCCATCAAGTGAATGCGCAGAATTGGTTGGAAGCGCAATCCGAATTAAGCGAATGGCTAGCTTCATTACCGGCGCAAACCGGCATTATTGCGGTAACCGATGCCAGAGCCAGACATTTACTACAAGCCTGTGAATATTTGAATATCGCCGTACCCGAACAACTTTCCGTGATTGGTATTGATAACGAAGAGCTGATTCAGCATCTATCTCGCGTTTCGCTTTCATCCGTAGTACAAGGTACGAAACAAATCGGTTATCAAGCGGCGAAAATGTTACATCATTTATTTGAAGGCAAAAAATTAAGCCACTCTCCCGTATTGATTCCACCGCTACGCGTGGAGCAACGCCGTTCCACCGATTTCCACGCATTCCAAGATCCGTTTGTGATTCAAGCTATGCACTATATTCATCATAATGCCTGTAAAGGAATTAAAACCGAGCAAGTTCTCGATCATTTACGAATTTCACGTTCTAATTTAGAACAGCGCTTCAAACATGAATTGAATAAGACGATTCATCAAGTGATTCATGAGGAAAAACTGAATCGTGCAAAATATATGCTACAATTTACCGATATTTCGATTCAAGAAATTTCAGAAATTTGCGGTTATCCTTCTTTACCCTATTTCTATTCCGTATTTAAAAAAGAATATGCGGATACCCCGAAAGCATTTAGAAAATCCCATCACAAAATTTTAGTTGAGTAAGGTTATGGCGAAAAAATTTTTATTGAGTCTGGCAGCCCTTTCGCTCGGGTTAGCCGGTTGTACTACCACTTATCAATCCACGCTAACGGAAGGAGTGGATAATACTGTTGCCCCGCAGCAAGATTTTTATCGTTTTGTAAACGGCAAATGGCTTGCAAAAGCACAAATCCCGGCGGATAGAACCTCGTGGGGCACGTTAGCGGAATTAAACGAATTGAACGAACAACGTTCGATTAAATTCTTACAAGCGGTCATTTCCGAGCCGAAATTTGCAAATGATGCGAAAGCCCAACGTTTAAAAGCGGTATATGAAACCTACACGGACTTAAATGCGCGTGAACAAGCAGGACTTACTCCAATTGCAAAAGATATTGAGAAAATTAAACAGCTCAATACATTTGCCGATTTAAAACGCTATTTGATTGAAGAAACCAAAGCCGGTAACGAAGTATTATTCGGTTGGTCGGTATTCGCTCACTTAAAAAATTCCCGTCAAAATGCGGTTTATTTGAGTAACGTCGATCTAGGCTTAAGTAACGATTATTTCCAAAAAGATACGCCGGAAAATCGTTCTATCTTGCAACTCTATCAAGATTATATCGCACAGATTTTAGGTTATGCCAACGTCAGCAATCCGGCGGCAAAAGCGAAAGCGATTGTCGCTTATGAAAAAACGATTGCAAAAACGCTGTTTACCAATGAGGAAGATCGTGACGTACAAAAACGCTACAACCCAACCAATATGGCACGGCTGAAAAAACTGAGTAAAAACATTGATTTAGCTCAGTATTTGAAAGCGGTCGGCGTGGAAACCGATGAGGTAATTCTATATGAGCCTCGTTATTTCCAAGCATTAGATCAGCTTATCAATCCGCAAAACTTAGCGGTCATTAAAGACTACTTATTATTCCGTACCTTATCGGATAACGCCCCTTACTTAAACAAAGAGATGGATGATGTCCGTTTTGAATTTTACGGCAAAAAATTAGTCGGTCAGAAACAGCAACGCCCGTTAGAAAAACGTGCGTTAGCCACAATCAATAGCTGGCTCGGACAAGAATTTGCGCAGTTTTATGTGGCGGAATTTTTCCCGCAATCGGCAAAAAACGATGTGCTTGAAATGGCGAAGTATTTAGTTAAAGCCTATCATCATCGTATCGATAACTTAGCCTGGATGTCGGCGGAAACCAAACAAAAAGCGAAAGCTAAATTAGATAAATTTATCGTGGAAGTCGGTTATCCGAACAAATGGCGAGATTACAGCAACTTAATCCTCAAAACCGTGGCGCAAGGCGGTACGCTTTACGCCAATATGCAACAAATTGCTAAATGGAGCTATGACTACAATCTTGGCAAAGTCGGTAAACCGGTCGATGTAAATGAATGGGGAATGCTGCCGCAAGTGGTGAATGCTTCATACAGCCCATTAATGAACCGTATTGTGTTCCCAGCCGGTATTTTACAAGCACCGCTTTATAGCCAACAGGCGGATCCGGCGGTCAATTTCGGGGCAATCGGGGCGATTATCGGTCATGAAATCACCCATGGCTTTGATGATAGCGGTTCAAAATTTGATGGCGAAGGTAATTTAAAAGATTGGTGGACGGCAGACGACCGCAAAAAATTCGAAGCTTTGGCGGATAAATTGGTCGCACAATTTGATCAGTTTGAAGTTGCACCGAAAGTGTTTGTAAACGGTCGTTTCACCTTGGGTGAAAACATTGCCGATTTAGGCGGTTTGAGTATCGCTTACGATGCGTTGAAACTGTACGAGCAAGATCACGGCAGCAGCCCGACGATTGAAAACTTTACCAGTGATCAACGTTTCTTTATGAGCTGGACGCGTTCATGGCGTCATAAAGCGACTGTGCAAGCGCTTACTCACCAAGTGAAAAGCGACCCGCACGCACCGGGACAATACCGTGCTTATGCGCCGGTACTGAATATCAGCGGTTTCCATCGTGCGTTCGGCACTAAAGCCGGCGATAAAATGTATCGCAATGAGGCGGAACGTATTCGTATTTGGTAATCATAAGCGGTCGAATTTCAGCAAAATTTTGCAAAAAATCCGCCAAATTCGACCGCTTGTTTTAAGGAACTGTTATGGCATTACAACGTTGCCCGGAATGTAGGCGTAGAATCAGCGAGAGTGTTATCGCTTGTCCGCATTGCGGCTTTTCATTTAAAGAAGCGGACTTAGCCGTGTATCGTGAGAAATTGGAACAACGCCGCTTACACAATCAAGAGTTGAATCGTCAAAATGTTAAAATACAACTGTTTTGGTTATGTGTATTTACGTTGGTGATTTTAGGCGCGTGGCTAATTAATTAAAAAGAAAGGCATAGGTTATCAATCTATGCCTTTTTACTGTTCGGTTAAAAATTGCTTTCGCAGATTACTGTTTCTTACCGAAGCGGTTGCCGATTAAGAATGCGATTAAGCCGATAAGCAATGACGGAACAATCGCATGGAAGCTAAAGATACTAATTTTAAAGGTGGTTAAAACAATATAACTTACTAAGCCTGCCAACATTGAGCTAATTGCCCCTGTCGCATTTGCATTTTTCCAATAAAGTCCTAACACTATTACCCATAAGAACGTCGCTTCTAAACCGCCGAGTGAAAGTAAGTTAAGCCAAATTAACATATCAGGCGGATTTAATGCCGCAAATACCAATAACACTGCAAAGGTGAGTGTGGTCATGGTTGAGAAGAATTTTAATTTACCTTCATTATCGACCGCTTCCGGTTTAACCGCTAAATATAAATCTTTAATTAGGGTGGAAGAC
Organism: Actinobacillus genomosp. 1; assembly: GCF_029774175.1. Taxonomy (NCBI): domain Bacteria; kingdom Pseudomonadati; phylum Pseudomonadota; class Gammaproteobacteria; order Pasteurellales; family Pasteurellaceae; genus Actinobacillus; species Actinobacillus genomosp. 1. Next base: position 2,238,802 of record NZ_CP103834.1, read on the forward strand.
GATTGAATCAATAACGAGTCAATTGATGACATAATTGCCGCCATCGGCGCAGCTAAGAAAATACCGGCAACTAACGGTGGTAGCACTTGAATCATTAAGGTTGGGATAACCTGATCCGGAATTTTTAAGTCAGGAATAACTGCACGACCAAGCACACCGGCAAGGTGCATACCGAACATTAGCAGCGATACCACTAAAGTGCCGATAACGAGAGCCTTATGTAATGAAGCACTGTCTTTATACGCCATACTGCGTACCGCAAGTTGCGGTAAGCCGATTAAACCGAAGCAGACCAATACCCAAAATGAAGTCATAAAGGTGAAGTCTAACGGACGTTCGTCAATACCGTACGGCTGAATAAGTTGCGGATTAATCGTTTCTAAGGTATTTATCGCATTTTCAATACCGCCTGCGGCATAAATCACGCCGCCCAGTAATAAGAAAGTACCGATTAACATTACTAAGCCTTGGATCGTATCGGTCAGCACTACCGCACGGAAACCGCCGATAAAGGTATAAATACCAACCGTGACCGCAAAAATAATCACCGCCGTTTGGTACGGCACACCCAAGGTTGTTTCCAGTAAACGACCGGCACCGATAAACTGTACCGTCATCATCGCAAAGAATGAAAGTAACAGGGCAAAGCCCGAAATCCAAACCACGAATTTATTTTGATAACGAGCCAATAATAAATCGTTGATGGTAACCGCATTATATTTACGGGCGAGTAGTGCAAATTTTTTACCTAGCGCACCTAACGCCAGTAACACCGCCGGCACTTGGATCATCGCTAACAATACCCAACCTAAGCCGTATTTATAAGCGGCACCCGGACCGCCGATAAACGAACTTGCACCGACATAAGTGGCGGCGGTAGTCATTGCCAGCACAAAGCCGGACATTGAGCGACTGCCTACATAATATTCGGATAAGAAACTGCCGCCTTGGCGTTTACGATAAGCATAAAACGCAACACCGAAAACAAAGCATAAATAAGCGATTAGCGGTAATAACATCTCTTTATTCATCGCTTTGCTCCTTATCTAAATCAATATTTTGATAAACCTTTTTCACGGTCCAATACACAATAAAAGTAAAACCTAGCGGTAAGGCGATACAAGCGAGTTCAAACCAAATCGGGAAACCGAGAATACCTCGTCCTGCAGGTGTGAAATAGGCGAACGCCACCCAACCGATTAAATATATTAAAGCAAGCCAGACCGCCCAGCGAGCTTCTCTTGCGAGTTGTTGATGTTGCATAAATCTCCCTTAATTGTTGTGTGAAAAGCCTTACAATAAGGCTCGTTAATTATTAATATTGCCAATTATCCGGATCGATTCCCAATTCACGCATTTGTGCTTTAGCTTCTTCCGGAATTTCATCGCTACGTTCTTTCATTAGATCTTCATCCGTCGGCAACGGTTGTCCGGTAAATGCGTGTAGAAAGGCCTCGCATAGCAATTCGCTATTGGTAGCATGACGTAAGTTTTTGATCTGACGGCGTGTTCGCTCGTTAGTTAAAATTTCTAATACTTTAATCGGGATCGATACCGTGATTTTCTTTACTTGTTCACTTTTTTTGCCGTGTTCGGCATACGGGCTAATGTATTCCCCACTCCAATCTGCCATAGTTAAAATCCTGCTTTATATAAAAATTGCAGGTATTGTAATCAAAACGATAAGCTCCCGCAATCTGGACGTCTAGATTTCTATCTTCAATTTTACTTAGCTTTTCTTTGTGTTTTAGTACGACTTGGTTAAAATGTAACAATGATTTCTTTAAGAAGGCAAAATAGCATGAAATTAAAACAATTAAGTTTAGTAGCCGGCGTGCTGCTATTAACCGCCTGTTCGTCGTCAATCGATCCGGCTTCCGGTGAGCGTAAAGATCCGCTGGAAGGCTTTAACCGAGCGATGTGGAAGGTCAATTACGATTATATTGATGCCTATGCTCTCAAACCGGTCGCAAAAGGTTGGCGTGATTATGTGCCTAGCCCGATTAAAACCGGTTTAACCAATGTGGCGAATAACCTTGACGAACCGGCAAGTTTTGTCAATCGTCTGTTAGAGGGCGAAGGTAAAAAGGCAATGATCCATTTTAACCGTTTCTGGATTAACTCGATTTTCGGTTTAGGCGGTTTAATTGACTGGGCAAGCCAAACGAAAGATTTAAAATTGGATAACGGCAATCGTGAATTCGGTCATACGTTAGGTAGTTATAATGTACCGGCGGGTACTTATATTATGGTGCCGGGCTATGGCGCAACTACGCCTCGCCAAGCGGTCGGAAAAGTGGCAGATTCCGCTTATCCGGTTTTATCAATGCTTACGATGCCTTGGACGGTAGCGAAATTTGCCGTACAAGGTGTGGACAGTCGGGCGAAATTACTCGATCAAGACCCGTTATTACAGCAATCGGCTGATCCGTATGTGACTTTCCGTGAAGCGTATTTCCAAAACCTCGAATTTAAAGTGAGTGACGGTAAAGCGGCGGAAGAAAGCGGCAAAGAGCAGCTTTCCGAAGATGAGTTAAAAGATATTGATTAAAGACCGGCGGTCAAATTTGCAAGAAAAGTTGTAAATTTGACCGCTTGCTTTTGGGAATGTTAAAGGGGTAAAAAATGAAAACCGAATTTATTCGTCAAATCAGCCAAGGTATCAGCCTTGAAAAATGCAATGAATTATATGTCATTCGTGTTGAACACAAGCTAGGATCGGCTGTGGTTGCGTTACAAGGAGCACAATTATTAAGTTGGCAACCGACGGCGGCAAAACAGGACGTGTTATGGCTTTCGGAGATTGAGCCGTTCCAAACAGGCAATGCGATTCGCGGCGGAGTGCCGATTTGTTATCCGTGGTTCGGTTCGGTAAAAAGCCCGTCGCACGGTACGGCTCGTATTCGCGAGTGGTCGCTTAGTCATTATGAAATGGATGAGGAATATGCCTATGTAGAATTTTCGCTCTATGACGAACAACATATTATCGAAGCGAAAATTGAAATAGCGTTTAGCCAAGAATGTCATTTGATTTTTACTCATTATGCAGAGCAGGAAGCACAGGCGGCGTTACACAGCTATTTCAATATTGCGGATATTCGACAAACCGAAGTGAAAGGCTTACCGCACGAATGTTTTGATTCGCTAACCAAACAATTGGTACAAGTGCCTTCACCGCGTAAAATTAGTGAAAATGTTGATTGTATTTATAGTGCGGAGCAGTCGGTCAGCAGTATTGAAGATGCGGCAAATCATCGTACGATTCGAATTGAACATATTGATGCGAGCGATATTGTGTTATGGAACCCATGGCATAAAGCGACAAGTGCGATGAGTGAAACCGGTTATCAAACGATGTTATGTGTAGAAACCGCCCGTATCAATCGAACATTGCAGCAGGGCGATAGTTTTGAAGTGATCTTTAAATTAGTTTAGTATCTAGAGACTCTAATTTAACTGGCGGTAAGGGAAACCTTACCGTTTTATTTTGAACTTTTTTCCGTAAAATAAGTTCAGAATTATTGAAATTAATGAAAGATAGGAACAAATATAATCAAATATGCCAAAAATAAACCTAAATGAAACGACTCTTTCCCCCTTTGTTACCCAACAAATCGAACAAAATGACGCTTTTACTTTACTGAATGGCTTATGTCAGTGGCTTAGAGCCGGCAAGCCGGAACAAGCGGTCGAAAAATTAGAATTTTTTACCAATTTACTTAAACAACAACCGGAACTAGCTCAAGCGGTGGCGACATTGATTTGCCGTTGGCTTTGCCAGTTACGTTTATATCCGATTCTCGTTAGCAGCGGCATTTTAGGTCGTCAAGGTTTCGGACGTGAAATGCGTAATCGTTTATATGAGAAACTCAACCCCTCATTTAAAGATGTGAATGATTTACGTGACGTGTTTATTTTACTGTTTTGCGATCGGCATGATGTGGAATGGGTTAATGCTATTCCGACCAAAAGTTGGTTAAATTTTCTTAATACGTTAGATCGCAGTGTAAGCGAACAGGATAGAACCTGGCTGTATGAGCATATTCGTCACGAAGGGTTATTTGCAATCAAAATGCTTTCGATTTGGATTGCGGCAGAGGATTTGGAACCGGAATTAATTCGTTTGGATCGAACTCTGTTAGATGCCGATTCGCCTTTTGTCGCTTTACAGAAAGAAGTATTTTTATGGTTAGCGGCTCGCCGTCAAAATCAATATTATGACGATAGCCATTTACAGGTAATGTTTAGCCAATCACGCGAATTGGTGGAACGATTACAGAAAAAAGGAGCGATAGCGGGTTCGTCACTTGGCGTGGCACATTTGCTTGAGCGTTTAAGTCAAACCTTAGATCGTTTGGCGATATTAATGGAATTATTCTCTACCAATCGAGTTGCTCGCCTGCGCGTATTGCAAATTACCAAAATGTTGGCGGAAGCTTCGGCAAATCAGCACAGTATTTCCGATTTATGGAAACAGAGCGTCAAAATGCTTTCTCGCAGCATTACTCAACACACCAGTGATCACGGCGAACACTATATTACCCGAGATAAAAAAGAATATTTCAGTATGTTTTATTCCGCTGCCGGTGGTGGTGTGCTTATTGCACTGATGGCGCTATTTAAAGTGTATCTAGGCGGAATGATTGACGATAGGGTCTGGAAAGGTATTGCGGAAGGTTTGAACTATGGTATCGGTTTTACCATTATCTTTATGTTGCATTTTACCGTGGCGACCAAGCAGCCGGCGATGACTGCTGCGCGTTTTGCCGAGGCGGTTGAGCGAAACCCGCAGGGCAGAGCGGTGAATATGAAACTGGCGCAATTGTTGGTGGACGTATTGCGTTCACAAAGCATTGCGGTATTGGGGAATGTCGTTGTATCGATGAGTGTGGCGGCATTGATTGCTTACAGCTATGCTGAACATACCGGCAAAGCGTTATTAGACAGTGAGATGGTGCAATATCAGCTAAGTTCGATTGACCCGACTAAAGGAACGTTATGGTTTGCGGCAATTGCCGGTTTGTGGTTGTTCTGCTCGGGGATTATTTCCGGTTACTTTGATAACCGCAGCAACTATTTAAATACCCGTATGCGTTTAAGACAGCACCCGTGGTTAAAAGCGATTTTGCCGTTATCCATTCGAGAAAAATTCGCCGACTATGTGCATGATAATGTGGGTTCAATTATCGGTAATTTAGGCTTCGGTATGTTGCTTGGTATTACCGGTGTGATTGGTTATTGGTTAGGATTACCGCTTGATATTCGCCACGTTGCTTTTTCTTCGGCGAATGTCGGCTATGCGGTGGTGAGTGAATCGTTAGGCTGGCAAGTGTTACTGCAAAGCATCTGCTTTGTGTTGATGATCGGTGCGGTTAATTTGATTATCAGTTTCTCTCTAACGCTATGGATTGCACTGCGTTCTCGTAATACCGAAATTGATAGCTGGCGGGAAATTTTAAAATGCTTATGGGAAATTATTCGTAAGCGTCCGTTAAGTTTACTATTACCGGTTCAGTTGAATAAGTAGTAAGACGATACAAGCGGTCTGATTTGCAAAAATTTTTACAAATCAGACCGCTTTTCTATATGTTTTAGTAACGCTAAAATATTTCTTTATAAATTTCAATATATATTTATCTTTTCTAAATAAATTATCTCTTTATTCTTTAGAGCATAAACTTTATCGCTATTATTCTTCTTAGCCTTAGCGTGAGATATTCTGCAGATTCCGAATTAAATAAATCTAATTAAAATTCAAAAAAGTAAGATGTCCGACTTGTTTTATTTTAAATTCTTGGAACTTTTAAACGGTAATTTATTCAAAGGAAGTGATGAATAAGGATTTTATATCTAAATAAAGATATGTAAATCTATATTCATTAAGTGTGAAGGCTATTATAACCGCATTATATGTTAATGTGAGTGTATGCTGTTTGACGGTATTTAAAATGTAATTGAAGAATATAACAGTATGGATTTGTTATCGTTTTAGGTTTTATTTTACTGAGGTAAATAGCTAAAAATCTAAAGCTTAATTATAGCTTTTCTTCTTTCCGTTATAAGCAATTTATGATACTAAGACAATATTGATTGAAAGTAAGTTCAATTAAAATATAGGAATTTCCGATATTTCTCTTATAAGTTCCGCTTCTTAGTTTTTGTTTATATTGAAAGACGAAATATGAAAAGGATGTCTAACAGCCCTTCTCCAAACTCTTTTTTCGTTAATTTAAGCTTTTACATTTGTATGCTGCCGTAATGTATATAAAAGAGAATAGTCTTTATGTGAAAAATGCTTATAGGTATAAGCGAAATAATCAATATTATTATAAATTTAACTAAATAACGGATGTATTTTATGGAGATAAAATTTAATTCTTTAGCGTTTTGTCTATTATCTACAACCTTCCTCAATACCGCTTTAGCTAATCAATCGCCAATCGATATGCAGCGAGAGGAAATTGTAGTTTTTTCTCGTCAAGGAGATAGTCAATTAACGCAAGCAATTTCTCAAATGTCTGCGTTATACCGAAAAACGGGAGACAAAAAAGTTAGAGACGACTTAATTGCATTAATGATACGTAAAGGTCAATTTAATGATGCGGTAAATGTGTGTTCGACTTGTAACATTAATAGCTTTTCCGAAAGTGAATTGGAAAATTTAGCGAAAGCTTATCGTAATGCTAAAGACTTTCCTAAATCTCTACAACTTTATCGTAAGTTAAGTCAAAAATATCCGAATAATCCGAACGGCTTATTAGGAAGCGGTTTAGTTGAGGTTGAACTCGGTAAGTTTTTAGATTCTAAAAAACATCTTGCTCAATATAAAGCAAAATTCGGGGCGGATAATAATTATCAGGAAGCGTTAAATTATTTATTAGATCATAGCGAACCGAATCTTTCCAAATTAGGTCGTTGGCATCAGCAATTAAAAGCCGAACCTAATAATGATCTTGCATTAAAACTTTATCGTTTGGCAACGAAATTAAATGTGCTTCCTATCCAAGCCGAATTAGTAAAAAATTACCCGAACTTATTCTCCCAAAAGGATTTAGATTGGTTAGCACATAGTGAAGTTCTCTCGTTAGTTAAAGGAAACAATAATTTAAAAACGACGGAATTAGCTTCCGGATATCAACGTTTGACAAGATTGATAAATTCACTAGAACCAAGTAATCCTTTATATCAGCAAGCTGTTCAAGATCGCTTAATATTTGCGAATAAAATGAATAAAAAAGAACTTGTTTTTAAAGATTATGAGCTTCTTCAATCTTTGAATAAAGAGATACCGAATTATGTGCAGGAAGCTTATGCCGATACTTTGTTAAAAGAAGGTTCACCGTTTAAAGCATTAGCCGTTTATCAAAAATTAGCCGAATCGGAACAAGCAACTAACAAACGTATAAGTACGGCTTTACTGTTTAAATTAATTAATGCTTCAAGTGATGCGGGTTATTTTAAACAAGCTCAAATGTATCAAGATCAAATTAAAGAAAGTAAACAAGTTTGGGATTTTACTCGAACTACACGTTTGTTAAATCCTAATGATGAGCAAGCATTTTATAGCCAAGTGAATTTATATAATTGGCGAGGTAATAAATCGAAAGCGGTTGCAGTATTAGAGGATCGTTTAACGAATTTAACGCCGGGTGATCCGTGGACAATGCTTGCATTAAGCGATTTGGAGTCGTCAAGAAACAATCATGACCGAGCAAACGCTTTAGCGGATAAAGCCAGTCAGTTCTTAGGTAAGGATCAAGCACTTTATAAACATCAAAGCGCAAATATCGCTTTAAATCAAGGAAACTTAGCTAAGGTTCATCAAATTATAGCGAGTTACACGGCGGAAGAAAAAGAATCGGCGGAATCGGTATTGAAACGATACGATGAAGCCAGAAGCGGGAGTTTTACCGCTTCATTCGGGCTTTCTCACCAAACGGCACCTCGTAATAAACAGAGTAACGAACTGAGTCAGGAATATTACCTAAATTCAGCTAAAACGGTCGAAGGGCATTACGCTTATGTGCATTACTTAGAGGATAAAGTACCGACCGAAGGGGAAGTGCTAAAACAACGTAGAATCGGTTTAGGTAGCTATCTGAATTTCTTTCCGTTCAACGTCGCTGTCGAAGCGGGTAAGGGCATTAAACTGAATGATAAAGGGTATGTTTCGGTAAATTCCGGTTATGTATTGAATGAGAATTGGAAATTTGAGTTGTCCGGCAATATTAATGGCAGTTCTACCCCGATTAAGGCGATAAATCAAAAAGTTTACACCAAGGATATTGGTTTCGGTACTACTTATACTTATCGAGATCTTGTACAAGTGGGAACCGGTGTGAATGCTATGAAGTTTGATGATGATAATGTGCGTAAGTCGTTTTATATATGGGCATCTTCCCAAGCATTCCAATATGATCGTTGGGCGTTAAACAATAGTATTCGTTTTGATTATCAACGTAACAAAAATATTGATTCCGCTTGGTATTACAATCCAGATAAAAGCCGAAATATCGAGTTTAGTACGGATTTAAGTTATCGTCAGCCGATGGATTACGGGCTTGTATTAACTCATCATTTAAAAGGATTGGTCGGGAAATATAAGCAACAAAGTCATAAAGCCGAGAATTCGTGGGCGATAAGTTACGGACATGATTGGCGTATTACCAAAAAAATCAATTTATCTTATGAAATCGGTCGTAAGAAAAATATTTATGACGGTGCAGCCGAATTTAATAACTACGGTAATGTGAATCTTTCCTATTCTTTTTAATTTAGGTAATAAAAATGATATTAAAAAAATTTAGTCAAATCATTATTGCTTGTTTGTCTTTTTTATCGATACCCGTATTCGCCAATAATACGTATAGCGTTTTAGCTTATCACTCAGTGGTTGATGAAAGTGCGCCTAAAGATAAAAGATTATATGTATCGCAGACGATTTCTTCCGACCAATTAATTGCGCATTTTAATTGGTTTAAAAGTCAGGGTTATAACATTGTCAGCTGGCAGCAAATTATTGATGCGGAAAAGGGTAAAACTAAGCTCCCCAATAAAGCTGTTCTGCTGTCTTTTGATGACGGTTATGAAACGATGTATAGCGTCATTTATCCGTTATTAAAGGCTTATAACTATCCGGCGGTATTTGCGCCGGTTTCCAGTTGGATTAGTGCGCCAATGGGACAAAAAATCCAATATGGAAACGAGAAATTAGACCGTGAGAAATTCTTTGCAACGTGGCAACAAATTGACGAAATGCAGAATAGCGGTTTGGTTGAAATCGCCTCTCATACTCATGACCTGCACCACGGTATAAAAGCCAATCCCGGCGGTAGCCAACTTGCGGCAATGATTGCGCCGGAATATAAAAACGGCAAATATGAAACGGAAGAACAATATAAGTTCCGTGTTTTGAACGATATGAAAATATCGTCAAACCTGATTAAGAAATATACGGGAAAAGCACCTCAAATTATGGTGTGGCCTTATGGGGCTTTTACCGAAACGACTGTGAAATTGGCAAAAGAAGCGGGGATGCCGTATCACTTTACGTTAAAAGAAAAAGTGAACCAGGTCGGTGATGCGCACGTAGGGCGTTTTCTGATTGATGCGGAATCGAATTTTGCGGTAATGGCACGCTATTTGAATCGAGTATCGGATACGGACAACGAATCGTTCGTACAAAGAAAACTACATATTAATTTAGATTTCGTATATAGCCCGGATCCGATTAAATTTAAAGCGAATTACGATGCGTTAATTAGTAATGTCGCTAAATACGGCGTAACCGCCGTTTACTTGAAGGCGTATTCGGACAGCAATAAAGACGGCATTATCGATGCGGTTTATTTTCCTAATAAATATCTACCGGTGAGAGCGGATATTTTTAGTCAGGTTGCTTGGCAATTACGTACTCGTGCGGGAGTAAAAGTTTATACATGGATGCCGGCATCCTTAGAAAGCTTACCTGAGAACCTACGCCAAGTTAAAGTTATGCAATCGCTTTATCAAGATTTATCACTTTATTCCAAAACGGACGGATTATTCTTTGACAGCAAAATAGGTAAACATAAATGGATTGATAATTCAAAAGAGAGCATCAATCTGACGAAATTATGGACGGCGGCGGCGGAACCATATTTCTTTTTTAACCGATATACACAAAGAATCTCCAGAAATATTGATCCGTTAGATACGAACTTTACGCAAAATCTGGTCGAGTTTAGTAAAAATTATGACGGTGTTTTAATTGAGATGCGCCCTTATTCATTAGGTGGTGTTAAAACGAAGCAAGAAGCGAAACATTGGTTACTTGATATTGTTCAGCGCGTAGAAGAGTCAGAGGTTGCGACCAAACAGATCTTATTCGATTTTGCAGTGGTTAATCCTAAAACATCGGAAAACATTTCTTCGGAAGAGTTAATCAGTTGGATTAAATTGTTAGAACAACATCAAATACTGAGTTTCGGTTATTACCCGAATAAATATTTATTTGATGAAAGTATGCTACAAAAAATGAAACCTTATGTTTCAAGTAATCGGGATATCACAAGGAAGTAGGCGGATATATGATTTTAGAAATATTCAGTTTGTTTGTATTTGCTTATCCGGCGGTCATGGCATTTTATTGGGCATTTGCAGGACTTACGTATTTTTTATTTAAAGAAAAGTTAAAAGTTCCTCCGAATTTTGAGCAAATGAAGCATGAAGAGGTGCCTTTAGTGAGTTTAATGGTGCCTTGTTACAATGAGTCGGATAACTTGGATGAGGCGATTCCTCATTTGCTCAACTTAAAATATCCGAATTATGAGCTGATTTTTATTAATGACGGCAGTAAAGATCATACTGGTGAGATTATTGATAAATGGGCGAAAAGAGATAAACGGGTTGTTGCGCTACACCAACAGAATTCAGGTAAGGCAAGCGCATTAAATAATGGTCTTAAAATCGCAAGAGGCAAATATGTCGGCTGTATTGACGGTGATGCGGTCTTAGATTACAGAGCGTTGGATTATATGGTACAGGCTTTAGAAACCAATCCGAGATACGGTGCGGTTACCGGTAATCCGAGAGTACGTAATCGCAGTACGATTTTAGGACGCCTACAAGTATCCGAGTTTAGTTCCATTATCGGTTTAATTAAGCGCGCTCAATGTTTAATGGGAACTATTTTTACCGTATCGGGTGTTTGTTGTTTATTCAGAAAAGATATTATGTTTGAGATTGGCGGCTGGAGTACGAACATGATTACGGAAGATATTGACGTCAGTTGGAAAATTCAAACGTCGGGTTATGACATTTTCTATGAACCGAGAGCATTATGTTGGGTACTGATGCCGGAAACGATAAATGGGCTATTTAAACAGCGTCTTCGTTGGGCGCAAGGCGGTGCGGAAACCATGATGAAATATTTTCCGCAAATTTGGCGTTTAAAAAACCGTCGTTTGTGGCCGATGTTTATCGAATATATCGTGACCGCAGTTTGGGCGTTATTACTTTTTGCCTCCATTTTACTGAGTATATATAACTTAATCTTTAACAGCCAAATTAACTTATTGGATTGGGCTGAATTAAAGCCGAGTATTGCCATACTCTTTATTGCCTTTTTCACTCAATTAAGTATCAGCCTTTACATTGACAGTCGTTATGAGAAAGGGGTGGTGAAATATGCGTTTTCTTGTATTTGGTATCCTTGGCTGTATTGGAGCCTAAATACGATTACTTTACTGTGCGGGATCCCAAAAGCGATTTTCAGAAATAAAACCAAGTTAGCGGTATGGACCAGTCCTGATAGAGGAGTTTAATATGTCGGCACAACAATTACAAAAATTAATGATTATTAATAAAACTAAACAATTAGGTTGGTGGATTCGCTTAAAAAGCGTGTTTGTCACATTACTGACTTGGGGAATCTGGTTAGTGATGGGGTTTATGATTTGGCAACATAGAAATAGCCTTTTAGATTCGCCGGTCATTGATATTTATTATATCGGAGAGGTGATTCTGTTTATCTTTGCCGTGGTGTTTACTTTGATCTTTTTGACAGTATGTTGGTCGTATTTAGCCAAAAGTCGGAATAAAAAACCTTAATCTAGTATATAAACCAAGAAGATAGAAAAGCGGTTGAATTTGCAAGAAATTTTGTAAATTCAACCGCTTATTTGTTGTTTGATGATGATAAATCATCTCAAAAATTATGCTTTAGCTTTTTCCGCCGCTTTAACGATTACTGCAAATGCAGGTGCTTTTAATGAAGCACCTCCGACTAATGCGCCGTCGATATCCGGTTGTGTGAATAATTCCGCTGCATTCGCATCGTTTACAGAACCACCGTATTGGATGATAACTTGATCCGCAACCGCTTGTGATTTCGCTGCGATATGGCCACGGATGAATGCGTGAACCGCTTGTGCTTGAGCCGGAGTTGCGGATTTACCTGTGCCGATTGCCCAAATCGGTTCGTATGCGATTACCGCACCATTGAACGCTTCCACACCTAACGCATCGATTACCGCATCAATTTGTTTTGCACATACCGCTTCCGTTTGGCCCGCATCGTTTTCCGCTTCGGTTTCACCAATACATAATACAGGCACTAAACCTGCCGCTTTTAACGCACCGAATTTTTTCGCTACAAACTGATCACATTCTTTGTGGTAAGTACGACGCTCAGAGTGACCGATAATAATATATTTCGCACCGAAGTCTTTTAACATTTCGGTTGAAATATCACCGGTAAATGCACCTTGTACATTTACATCGACGTTTTGTGCGCCTAATGCGATTACTGATTGACCCGCTAACGCCGCTTCCGCTTCCGCTAAGTACATTACCGGTGGAGCGATTGCAACATCACAGCCTTTAACATCCGCTAATTCCGCTTTTAAACCGGCAATTAATTCTTTAGTAAACGCTTTGCTACCGTTTAATTTCCAGTTACCCATTACAAGTGGACGACGTGCCATTTTATTTCTCCTATTGAGTTTGAATATAAAAAGATAAGTACTATCAACTATACCAAATTTTGTAAAAAATTTTGATTCTTTTCTGAAAGAATTCCGACCTATATCAATTAACAATCAGAATAAGAAAAAATCGTACCCGTTTAATCTAATTAATTCTAGGAAAACAACAGATGTTGCTTTCAAAGTGAGCGATAACTGTTAAAATAGCGAAATCAAATTCAATAGGTTGGAAAGTACTTTAGGGTACTTTTTTTATGCCTGAATAAGGACATTAAATGCAGCTAAATTATCTTTTGGGGAAACCGCAACAAGCGGGCAGATTAAAGGCGGAATTCTCAGATTTTATCGTACGTGAAGAATTGGGCTATTCACTGAGCGGCGAAGGTGAATTTGTGGCGGTGAAAATCCGCAAAACCAATGCGAATACCTTGTTTGTCGGTGAGCGGTTAGCAAAATTTGCCGGTATATCTGAACGAAATATGAGCTATGCAGGTCTTAAAGATCGCCATGCGGTAACAGAGCAATGGTTCTGTTTACATTTAGCCGGTAAAGAAACGCCCGATTTTTCTCAATTTGAATGTGAAGGTGTCGAAGTTTTAGAGGTTACTCGTCATAATCGTAAGATTCGTGTCGGAAGCCTTGTCGGCAATCATTTTGAATTGCTATTACGTGATGTAAGCGAATCGGAAGAGATTACACAGCGTTTAAGCCGTTTACAAGCGGTCGGATTTCCGAATTATTTTACCGAACAACGTTTCGGACGTGACGGACACAATTTAACTCAAGCACTTCGTTGGGCAAACGGTGAAATCACCGTTAAAGATCGTAAAAAACGTAGCTTCTATTTATCGGCGGCGCGTAGCGAAGTGTTTAATTTAGTGGTTTCACAACGTATTGCCGATCATTTAACTCAAACGGTACTGGTCGGTGATTATGTACAGTTAGCCGGTTCAAACAGCTTCTTTATCGTAAACGAAAGTGAAGTTGCTGAAACGCAGCAACGTTTAGTATCCGGCGATGTGTTATTGACCGCACCGCTAATTGGCGAAAAGTCCTTAGAATTAACCGCTTGTGAACAGGAAAAAGCGATTATTGAGCGACATTCGACTTTAGTCGCATTGATGAACAAAGAGCGAATGACAAATGCACGCCGAGCGATGTTGTGTAAACCGCAAGATTTTTCATGGCAATTCGAAAGCGAAGGCTTGCGTCTAAAATTCTTTTTAGAGTCGGGCAGCTATGCAACCGCCTTGGTACGCGAATTAATCCAATTAACGGAAGAACAATAATGAATATTTTAATTAGCAATGACGACGGTTATCATGCGCAAGGGATTCGAATACTTGCCGAAACATTACGTGCTGCGGGACATTCGGTTACGGTGATTGCACCTGATCGCAACCGTAGTGCGGCGTCAAGTTGTTTAACGCTGATGGAACCGATTCGAGTGCATCAAATTGATGAGTTTAATTATGCGGTGATTGCCGGTACGCCTGCGGATTGTGTACATTTAGCACTTAACGGCTTTTTTGAACAATCGTTCGATTTAGTTATTTCGGGGATTAACCACGGTGCGAATTTAGGCGATGATGTGGTTTATTCGGGAACGGTCGCCGCTGCGCTTGAAGGTCGCCATTTACCTTACCCGAGTTTAGCGATTTCGCTAGTGGGCAGAAAATCCGAAGGACATTTATTCGGTAATAATCATTTTGAAACAGCAGCTAAAGTCGTATTGGATTTATTACCGAAAGTCCAACAAAGGATTTTACCCGCACGTCAAATTTTAAATATTAATGTACCGGATTTACCTTACGAACAAGTAAAAGGCGTAATGGTTACTCGTCTTGGGCATCGTTCGCCGGCGGCGGAAATTGTGAAACGAGAAGATCCTCGCGGCGCAACAATTTATTGGCTGGGTGCGAACGGCGTGCCGGTTGATGCGAGTGAAGGTACCGATTTTTATGCGTTAGCACATGATTACGTATCCGTTACTCCGATTCAGGCGGATATGACGGCGCATTATTCTATTCAAGCGTTAAAGGATATTTTTTAATGAAATTATTTGGTCCGATTTATGATAAAACCATGGAATGGTCGAAACATCGCTTTGCCGGTTTTTGGCTCAGTTTCGTAAGTTTTATCGAAGCGATTTTCTTTCCGATTCCACCGGATGTGATGTTGATTCCGATGTCGATGAGTAAGCCGCAAAATGCGATGCGTTATGCGATTTATACTACGATTGCTTCGGTACTTGGTGGTATTATCGGTTATTTTATCGGTTTATATGCGTTCGAATGGGTGCAGGGATTGATCGCCGATTGGGGAATGCAAGCCAACTTCGATAAAGCGAAAGCTTGGTTCGAAACTTGGGGGGTAGCGGTGGTTTTTTTAGCCGGCTTCTCGCCAATTCCTTATAAAGTGTTTACAATCTGTGCAGGCGTAATGCAAATGGCATTTTTCCCGTTCGTAATTACTGCGGCGATTTCTCGCTTCGCCCGTTTTGCTCTGGTAGCGAAGCTCTCGGCTTGGGGCGGTGAAAAATATGCGGAAAAAATTCGTCGTTCGATCGAATTAATCGGTTGGGGAACGATTATTGTTGCAGTATTGGCTTATATCGCTTATCAATTATTTAAATAAAGGATATTACAATGAAGAAATCATTTCTTTTATTCCCCTTAGCGGTTTCAGTTTCTTTGGCATTATCAGGCTGTTCGTCTTCTTCATCCGAAGGGGCGGAAGTTGCGGATGTAAATTCAAACGGTATTTCATCAACAACCGCATTACCGACATGGCAATCAACGGATTCGATTCAATCGGTAGAAATGCCGGCATCAATGTCAGCGGCTCCATCACAGACGATTGGACAAACTACTCCGTCTTATAGAAACAATTCGGTCGCTTATAATAATACGCAACCTGTAAATAACGTGCCGCAGCCGGTAGCCGTAGCACAAACGCCGACACAAACTGTTCCAAATAATAGTAACGTAAGTCGTGCGGCGGATGTTGTCGGAAATTGTAATGTGGTGAGAGATGCGTTAGGTGCGCCGGTTTATGCGGAAATTACCAAAGGTTGTTATACAGATAGTAGTTATACGGTTGGGAAAAGCGATACAATGTATTTAATTTCTTATCTTACCGGTCAAACGCCGGCACAAATTGCTGCGTTAAATAATTTAAGCGTTGATAGTAAATTACATGTCGGTCAAGTATTGCGTGTAAGATAATTTTACGTTTATTTCAGTATCAACGACAGTTGTATTTTGCAGCTGTCGTTTTATTCGTTTTTAGATTTTAAAGGAAAGTAATATGAAAAAGGCATTTTTGTTATTGCCGTTTATTGTCACTCTTACCGCTTGCGGGGCAAGCGAAAGCGCACCGAAAGACGATACGGAATTGTCACCGGGAATTATGCAACCTATTTCCGGATCAGGCGCATCAACAGGAAGCTACAGTTGGTCATCGGACGTTCAGTCCGCACCGATGCCCGCTTCAATGACTAAGTAACAGTTTTAGAATATGAAAGGATAAATTGAACAGATGAAGAAATCATTCTTTTTACTGCCGTTAGCCGCAGTAATTTTAACCGCTTGTAGTTCCAATCAGCCTGCGCCTGTAATCAGTGCGACGGATAGCACGGAATTAACGCCGGGCGTAATGCAACCGGTGGCTGGTACTGCACCGACAACTTACGGTTGGCAATCGGATATTCAGCCGGCATCTATGCCGACTACAATGGGATCCGCACCTATTGCAACTTCTACAGTTCCTCAGCCGGTTATGAATAATCCGGTCATTACCGAACAACCGGCTCAGCCGCAAACGGCGACTAAAATTGTCAAGAAAACCAAAACGGTTGAGAAAAAAGTAAATCAGAATTTTGAAATTCCTCGTGATGCGAATAATGCACCGGTATATAGCCAAATCCAAAAAGGTTTTTATGACGGTTCGACTTATACCGTACGTAAAGGCGATACGATGTTCTTGATCGCTTATATTATCGGTAAAGACGTGAAAGAAATTGCCTCATTGAATAATATGAGCGAACCCTATCAACTCACCGTCGGTCAGAAACTTAAAACAGGTAAATCCGCAACCGAAACGGTGACGGTAGAAGAAAAAGTTACCGTACCGGTTGAACCGCAAGTAACATATCAACAAGGCGCGAACGGTACGACTTACGCTTCGGACGGCAATATTACCGGACCGGTAAAAGCGGGTGCCGGTTCGGCTTCCGTGCCGGTTGCCAATAACGGTGTTCGTGCTTCGGTCGGTACTGCGACTACAGCCGCATCCGGTGGTGTGGTAGCAACGGCTGCTACGGCGGCAACCGCCCCTGCAGTGCGTGCAACAACGGCAACTTCGCCTAATTATTCTAGTACGAATAACGTGAGTGCGCCGGCGTCAAACTTTAAATGGCAATGGCCGACGGCAGGTCGTGTCGTATCCGGTTTCTCTGCGGCAGAAGGCGGAAATAAAGGTATTGATATTGCCGGTAATAAAGGTCAAGACGTAAAAGCGGCGGCGGCAGGTAAAGTCGTCTATGCCGGTAACGCATTGGAAGGTTACGGTAACTTGATTATTATTAAACACAACGATGACTTCCTCAGTGCTTATGCGCACAATGACAGTATCAAAGTAGATGAACAAGATACCGTTAGTGCGGGCGATACGATTGCGCGTATGGGTAGCACCGGTACCAACGGTAATAAACTTCACTTCGAAATTCGTTACAAAGGTAAATCGGTTGATCCGACTCGTTATTTACCGAGAAAATAATGGTAATTTTTTAGTTAAATATGACCGCTTGTACAACAAGCGGTCTTTTTTCATCAATTTTTGGAGAATATGGCTATGCTACAACGTTGTGGTTGGACGGGAGATAGTGAGATTTATATCAATTATCACGATCAAGAATGGGGAAAGCCGGAATTTGATAGTCGCAAATTATTTGAAAAAATTTGTTTAGAAGGGCAGCAAGCGGGGCTTTCTTGGATTACGGTTTTGAAAAAAGAGAGGCTTATCGCCAGGCATTTTACCAGTTTGATCCGGAACGTATCGCAAAAATGACGGCATCAGATATTGACCGACTAATGCAAAATGCCGGCTTGATTCGTCATCGAGCCAAATTGGAAGCGATTGTGAAAAATGCTAAGGCGTATCTTGCTATGCAAGCCAATGGAGAAGATTTCAGCCGATTTATTTGGGCGTTTGTCGGCGGTAAACCACAAATTAACGATGTGCCTGATTTATCCTCCGTTCCGGCAAAAACACAAGTTTCAGCCGCAATGTCAAAGGCATTAAAAAAGAAAGGTTTTGTGTTTGTCGGCGAAACCACTTGTTACGCTTTTATGCAATCAATGGGATTAGTCGATGACCATCTGAATGATTGTTATTGCAAGAGTAAGAAGCAATAAGAAAAGTATCAGCCTACAAAAATAGGAATTTGTAGGCTGATTTTTTTATGAACTAATGATGATTAAATAAATGTTTAATTGCAGCAACCACTAGATTATATTTAGGCACAATTGAATTGACCTCTAAATATTCGGTTTTCGCATGCATATTACCACCGGTCGGTCCTAACCCGTCAATGGTTAAGCAACCGGATGATGCGGCGATATTGCCGTCACTTAAACCGCCGGCATCGACCCATTTGATTGGATGTTGCAGCTGTTTACCTACTTCGTCAAAGATCTGTTTCACTTTCGGCAAGTTTACTTCATCAATCATAGGGGCTTCGCTGTTCACTAATATTTTAGTTGCGGTTACTCCGGCAACAAAAGGATTGTCCAGTACTCGTTTTAAATGTTGTTCGAAATATTCGACGGAAGACAGTAACCGATAACGCATTTCAATGGTTAAGGAGGCAAAATCCGCAATCACATTATGCGCACTGCCGCCGTTATTGATGACGCAGTTAAAGGTATGGCCGACTTCAAAGTCGTTTAATTTTGAAAATTCTACAATAAAATTAGCCGCTTCAACTAATGCGGAACGACCTCTTTCCGGATTGTTACCGGCGTGTGCGGCAACGCCATGGAAATCAATTTTATAAGTAATAACCCCTTTTCTGGTCGCCACCATTGAACCGTCTTCTCGTGCTGGTTCCATCACAAAACAATATTTGGCTTTACTCGCATATTCACGAATACTGTCTTTGGCATAGAGAGAACCGATTTCTTCATGCGAATTTAGGTAAACCGCAATGTTATATTTAGTTAAATCAAGCTCTTGTAAAACGTAAAAACTCAGCAATGCGCCGGATTTATCATCGATAACGCCTAGTGCGTTAATTCTTTCTCCGTCATTGGTAAACGGCACATCGTTTGCTGTGCCGACCGGAAAAACCGTATCCATATGAGCGATAAACAAAATATCGAATTGTTCCGCATCGGGATGATTGCTAATAAGTAAACAATCGGCAACTTTATCGCTATTCATTGGGATTTTTTTATGGGAAAGTCCAAGTTTTTCGGCTTTTTGAATAAACCAGTCGGCAACTTGATTTACACCGCTAATATGAGATGCGGGGCTTTCAATATCCGTAATCGTTTTTAACTCATGAAGAAAATCATTTAATTGACTGCTTTGCATATTTACTCCTGATTAGACGATAAAGCGCATTACTAACATAGCAAGATAAGCATTGATAATGCAGATACCGAATAAAACGAGATAGTGTTTACCGGGAACACCTAATACGCCTAAAACACGTCCCATATATTGAACGGTTGATCCGACCAACGCCATACCCGGTAATAAGATTGCGATATGTTGTGCATTTAACGTACCTTCTTGTACTAAGGCGACTAACACACCGGCAGCACCACCCCAACTGAGGAATGCTGCTAAAAATACCGCAATTGATTCACCGGGTAATCCGAGCGGAGCCATAATAAATCCGATATATTCACCAAGCAGTTTTAATAATCCCGATGCGTTGAGTACATAAATAATGACAAATGCCATTAATACGTTCGGAATGGTACTGGTTATCGCAATATTCCATCCTTTTCTTGCCCCTTCGATAAATACGTCGGTGACTAATTTGTTGTCGTTGGTATTACTCATACACCCACCTCATCATCTTTAACGAATTTTTTTACATACAGACGCATTAGATTCGCCCCGAATATTTTAAACAGGAAAATAATGCCTAAGCACATTGCAATGGAAAGCGGTGCGACACTACCGGCTTTATCGGTAATTAATAGAAGCGGAGCGAAAGACGAGAGGAAATTGGTTAAGAACGCACCGGCACTAAATTGGAAAGCTGCAAAAATCAGTAGCTCTTTATGGCTGATTTGGTTTTCATTACGTAAGAGGCGAGTGGTAGAACTGCCGGCATCGGTACTTTGCGTACTGGCAATTAAAGAAATGGAACAAACACCGGGAATACCCATCAGCGGTTTTAAAATCGGACTTAGCCATTTGGATGCGGCTAACAATGCACCGAAATGTTCAAAAATTGCAACAAAACCAAGAGCTAACATTACGCTGGGCACTAAGGTTAAAGCGAAAATAAAACCGCCTTTGGCACTTGTTCCGCCCGATGTTTTTAACCATTCAGGGAATTGTCCGGTCAGTTTACTGTAATCAAAGATCCCGCCCCATAAATCTTTGGCAAAACCGCCAAAGAAAATAACGGCGCATAGCAATGAAATTGTCCCAACGATCAATTTCTTCGTACTTACTTCATTACTCATACTATCTCCTTAATCTAGTTATGATAGGCAGAGAAAATATAGTATAGGTAATAAAAGATTACTGTGATTGATTTCACAAAAACGAGATGTCATTGAGGAAAAAGTAAGCGGTCATATTTTCGAGTATTTTTACGCTTTAAAAAGGTAAAAAAATCAAAAAATTAGACCGCTTATTTTTAGATCTTAGCTTCGATCAGCTTAGCTAAGGCAGTGATGTGATCGGCATTCGCATTGAGTGCCGGAATGTAGCGATAAGCCTGTCCGCCTGCATTAAGGAAGTTTTCTTTATTTTCCTCGGCAATTTCTTCCAACGTTTCCAAGCAATCCGCTGAAAAGCCGGCACAAATTACCGCAATTTTTTTCACCCCTTGGCTCGGTAATTTTTCTAATGTTTCATCGGTATAAGGTTGTAGCCACTCTTCATCGCCGAAACGAGATTGATAAGTCACCATCCATTGCTCGTCAGTAAGCGATAATTTATTTGCGACTAATTGTGCGGTTTGTTGGCAATGTTCCGGATAAAAATCGCCCTCGGTTTGGTAACGCTTCGGAATACCGTGGAAAGAGAACAATAATTTTTCATCTTCGGCTAATTGAATCGTATTCGCTAACGCTTGGATATAAAGTGGATCGTTGTGATAGCTATGAATAAAATCAAACGGCACAATTTTACGCTGTTGAGTTAAACCGCGTGCGAAAGCGTCCAATACCGATGCGGTTGTCGTGCTGCTGTATTGCGGATAAAGCGGTAGCACAATGATTTTGCTTACACCGGCTTTAATTAAGCGGTCTGTAGCACTTTCAATACTCGGATTGCCATAGCTCATTCCAAGCTCCACTAAGATATTTTGATTTTGTTGATCAAAATAGCTTTGTAACGCTTGTTGTTGCTGACGAGAGATAGATAATAACGGCGAACCTTGATCCGTCCAGATCTCGCTATAAAGTTTTGCGACTTTCGGGGATCTTTTCGGTAGGATCATATAGTTTAAGATAAATTGCCATTTGAATTTAGGTAAGTCGATCACGCGCGGATCGCTGAGAAATTGTTTTAGATAGCGTTTTACCGCAGGTGCCGTCGGTTCATCCGGTGTACCGAGATTAGCAAGCAGTACACCGATTTTGTTTTTATTCATAAATAAGACTCATTAAATATGGATCGGAATAAATGAATTTTGCGTTAATTTAGGTTTGAAGACAAATAGAATTTTTGTGTTAATTACAGAGATAGGTAATAATCTATATTAAGCGGTCTGTTTTCAGTATAACTTTGCAAATAATCGTGCGGTATTTTGCTTTCGTCCTTGATTTTCGTTTCATTTATCGGTAAAATCGCAACTCTTTTTTATAGTCCTCGTTTGGCAAAGATTTAATTCCAGCCAACATATTTAAATATTTAGGTAGATAGCAATGAAACGTACATTTCAACCTTCTGTATTAAAACGTGCTCGTACTCACGGTTTCCGTGCTCGTATGGCTACTAAAAACGGTCGTCAAGTTTTAGCACGTCGTCGTGCTAAAGGTCGTAAATCTTTATCTGCATAATTTGCAGTTAAAGTAAAAGCCTTATCACTTTAGTGAAAAAGCTAACTTTTTCTCGGGAGCTACGTTTGTTAGCTCCCACTCAATTTAAAGCTGTGTTCGAGCAACCGCTTCGAGCTAGCACCCCCGAACTTACTATTCTCGCTCGTCATAATAATCTCGATATTCCTCGTCTTGGTTTAACCGTTGCTAAAAAACATTTAAAACGTGCTCATGATCGTAATCGTATTAAACGTATTGTGCGTGAAAGTTTTCGTTTAAAGCAGCATGAACTTCCAAGTGCGGATTTCGTATTTGTGGCGAAAGGCGGTATCGGTAAGCTTGATAATGTCACTCTTTTTGCGATGTTGGAGAAGCTATGGGCTCGTCACATCCGTTTGGCGAAAAAGCCGCAAGCGTAAAAGTAACGCCTTCGATTGGGGCTCGTTTACTATTATTGCTCATCTATTTTTACCGTTATTGCATTAGTCCGTTAATCGGACCGCGTTGTCGTTTTTATCCGACTTGTTCAACTTATGCGGTTGAAGCGATTAAATTACACGGAGCAATAAAAGGCGGTTGGCTGGCGGCTAAACGTATTGCACGTTGCCATCCTTGGAATGAGGGCGGGGAAGATCCGGTTCCGCCTTGTTGCGGTCATCATGCAGAAAAGCATAAAGAAAAATAATCGGAAAAATAAAAGGCGACCAAACGGTCGCCTTTTTTGATCTTTTTGCAATTATGCGTAGTACATTTCAAATTCTACTGGGTGTGGCGTCATATTTAAACGCTCAACTTCTTTACGGCGAATATTGATATAAGCCTCTACAAATTCTTTCGTGAATACCCCGCCTTGGGTTAAGAATTCGTAGTCTGAAGCAAGTGAATCTAACGCTTCTTCCAATGAAGTGGCTACTGCAGGAATTTCTTTAAGTTCTTCCGGCGGTAGGTCGTAAAGGTTTTTATCCATTGCATCACCCGGGTGAATTTTATTAATTACCCCGTCTAAACCTGCCATTAATAACGCTGCAAAGCAGAGGTATGGGTTTGCTAACGGATCCGGGAAGCGAGCTTCGACACGAGTCGCTTTCGGGCTGGTTACCGCTGGGATACGGATTGATGCCGAACGGTTACTTGCCGAATAAGCTAATAATACCGGTGCTTCAAAGCCCGGTACTAAACGTTTGTACGAGTTAGTACTTGGGTTGGTAAACGCATTTAATGCTTTAGCGTGTTTAATGATACCGCCGATATAATAAAGTGCCGTTTCAGATAAGCCGGCATATTTATCGCCCATAAATACGTTTTTGCCGTCTTTGCTTAATGACATATTACAGTGCATACCCGAGCCGTTATCGCCTGCAAACGGTTTCGGCATAAAGCAAGCTGTTTTACCGTGTTCTAACGCAACGTTTTGCACGACATATTTATAGATCTGTGTTTCGTCCGCTTTTAACGTTAAGCTGTTAAATTTAGTCGCAATTTCATTTTGACCTGCTGTCGCCACTTCGTGGTGATGCGCTTCAACCACTAAGCCCATTTCTTCTAAAATTAAACACATTTCCGAACGAATGTCATGTGCCGAATCAATAGGTGCAACCGCACAATAGCCGCCTTTTTTGAGCGGACGATAGCCTGTATTACCGTCTTCGTATTTACGATTTGTATTCCAAGCCGCTTCAATATCATCAATTTTGTACGACACATTGTTCATACCAACGTTATAGCGTACATCATCAAATAAGAAGAATTCCGGTTCCGGACCAAACATTACGCTGTCGGCGATACCGGTTGATTTCAGATAGTTTTCCGCACGAATAGCAATTGAGCGCGGGTCGCGGTCGTAAGATTGCATTGTGTTTGGATCGTAGATACTACAGCGGAGAGTAAGAGTAGGGATTCGAGCGAAGGGATCAACAATAGCGGTTTCGGCGATTGGCATTAAAAGCATATCGGCTTTATTGATTGCTTTCCAACCTTCAACAGACGAACCGTCGAACATTTTACCTTCTTCAAATAAGTCTTCTAAATCGTCACCGATTAAACTTACCGGGAGTGAAACACCGTGTTCTTTACCTTTGATATCGGTAAATTTTAACATTACGAATTTGATATCGTTATCTTTGATTAAATCAAATACTCTTTTTACAGACATTGTGGGACTTCCTTCAAGCGGGTTGATTTTCACAGGAATTTGCGAAAAGAGAAAGATACAAGAATTTGAGGAAATTTTAAATAGACAAATATAAGAATTTGCAAAAATTTTCGATTCGAAAGAAAATTGTTTTATAAAAATTGATATTCGAAAGTTAAACGTTTGCGTCGAAACAAAATAACTTATGACAATAAATCGGCAAAATAAATCAAATGATAAGGAAAATTATTCTTATGAACTATCTTAGTACCTGCCAGTCTATATTTAAGTGTTCTCGGACACACTTTAAAAATTTATTCATTACGTTTTAAAATGTGCTAGGTTTTTACCTAGCCATTTTCATTTATCAGGTTAGAATCAGTAACCTTTCGATTTAAAGTCCGGTAAAAATTCGTTGGAATTTAACCGCTTCACTTGTGTTTCGATATGCCCGTCATCGAATAAATTCAATTCTCGCCAACCTTGCGGGAGTAAATCTAAAGTAAAGTCATCGCAATTCGGTTTGAATTGAATACAGGTTGAAGGGGTAGCGAAGATTCGGTAATCCTTCCACATATCATCCACTTCTTGATGAATATGCCCGTGTAAAATCGCTTTGACATTAGGATAATGTTGCAAAACTTCGGCCAGCTGCTCACTGTTATTCAGACAGTGCTGATCAAGCCATGCGGAACGGGTTGATAAAATATTATGATGCAGTACGACCAAGGAATAGCGTTCCGGGTATTCGGCAAGTTTTTTACCCAGCCAAGATAATTGTCCGAATGACAGATGACCGCTCGCCGCTCCGGCTATTTGGCTGTTAAGCAGAATAATTTGCCATTTTTCTCCGGCTAGAATATGTTTGGCGGGAGATATATGCGGATACTTTGCCAAATATAATCCCATATGCGGTTGCAGATCATGATTCCCCTCCAACCAGAAGATCGGCTTTGCTAACGGCTGTACCATTTTGGCAAAACGATGATAAGCTTCCGGATTGTGATCTTGAATCAGATCGCCGGTTGCTAAAACTAAGTCATACTCAAATTCGCTTTTTTGAATTTGATTGAGTACGGCTTGAAAACTGTCGGTTGTATTTACGCCGAGTAATTTTTCATTTTCTGAGGTAAAAAGATGCGGATCGGTGATCTGCAGTAATCGAACGACCGGTTCTTTTTTTCCTAGCGAATAAAAGCTGCTCATTGCTTCCTCCTTGTTTGTTTAGCGACTTTGTATTCCGTTTAGTTGAGCACTTTACTACTTTATTTATAAGTTTATCAGCTACTTAACGTTAAAAATGAGCGTTATGCCTCATTTTTCACAGAAATTTACGTTTTTTTGTCGGATTCATCAAAAAAATTTGCCCTCTTTACGAGGGCAAATGACTTTGTCTTTATCGGTAAGCTAGGCTTACATTTTATATTTTTGATAGTTAAGTTGTAGCCATTGTAAACCGACGACCGCAATCACATTATCGATTTTTCCTTCGCAAACCCACTGGTAGGCTTGTTCACGACTGACGACGTGTACCAAAATATCTTCGCCTTCCTCTTCTAAACCGTGGGTCGCGCCGGATTGAACGGTAGAACTATCGATTAAACCGAGGAATAAATGTAAGCGTTCCAATTGTCCGCCCGGGCTGTCCCAAATACTTAACGCATGCTCGACCTGATTAACGATTAATCCCGCTTCCTCTTGCGCTTCTCGAATAGCGACTTCGGCCGGATCTTCATTACCTTTATCCACCATACCGGCAACCAATTCCAGCAACCAAGGCGAGGCGTCCGATTTCGGATCATAAGCGCCGATGCGGACTTGTTCGACCAAGATAACGCTATCACGTACGGGATCATAAGCGATTAATGCCGCCGCGGCACCTTTGATAAGTAATTCACGTACTATTTCACCGCTCATTTCACCGGAAAATAGCTTATGGCGAAAGTACATTTTTTTTAATTCAAAATGCCCTTTATAAACGGTTTCTTCTTTCAGCAAATGAAGATCTTGTTGTGAAAATTGACGAAGTTTAGCCATATTATTTCCTTAGCTCTTACGTAAGCGGTCTGAATGTACAAGATAGAGGGCAATGATCATCACTAAAATAGATAATGCGAATAATAATGTGTGCATTGCATTTGAGTGATCGACAATGATTAGCCGTACCATAGCGGTAATCCCGATATACAGGAAGTAACGCAACGGAAAGTGATAATTATATTTGAAATACTGTACGATAAGTGCCAAAAATTCAAAATAGAGGAAAAAAATCACAATTTTCTCAACGATCTGAAATTTTTCGCTATGATTTGCGAGTAATTCGTACAGTGAGTAGGCTTCTGAAAAGAGTGAGTAGGATAGTAATAATCCCGCTACTAATAGCGAGAGGTTGAGTGTCCATTGAAAAAATTCGGAAATAAATTTTCCAAAACGGGAATGTTTTTCTTCTAATGTGAGTTTAGGCATTTGGATTCCTTGGATTAACTTGATAAACAAGCGGTTGAAAATCTGAAATTTTTTGCAATTTCCCGTCTTTCCATTCGCTGAGAATGGCAAGCGAGTCGGATAAATTTTGATAGAAATAGCATAAGTAAAACGGCAGCTGATGATAAAAATGTAATGTGCCGCTCGGACAGTGTGCCGAGCGGATAATGCGTTGCTGTGGAAAATGTTGTACTTCGGACAATTTCACAATCCCCACACCTTGCGATTTCAGCACCGCT
Organism: Actinobacillus genomosp. 1; assembly: GCF_029774175.1. Taxonomy (NCBI): domain Bacteria; kingdom Pseudomonadati; phylum Pseudomonadota; class Gammaproteobacteria; order Pasteurellales; family Pasteurellaceae; genus Actinobacillus; species Actinobacillus genomosp. 1. Next base: position 2,265,854 of record NZ_CP103834.1, read on the forward strand.
TCATGTAAGCACCAGCTCAAATAAAACCGATCGGCTAAGTCGGTAAACGGCGTATGATTTTGCTTAAGTAGCCCTTCAATTTCTTCCGTATGGGCGTAGTGGCGTAACAGATCTGCATAACGCCTTACTTTTTGCGGATGCTCAATATCAATCCCCACTTGCAATTTACTTTTATGGTAACAAAAGATGACCGCCACCCATTCGCCGGAATGGCTGATATTGAAATCAATGTTCTCATGCCGAACGAAAGGTCTGCCGCTTTGGGTACGTTGAATATCATCTAATAGATTCATCGGCAGTTGATATTTTTCAAACAATTTTTCCAATAAAAATTGAGCGCAGCGACGGCTTTTCCAACGTTGCAATTGGCGTTCGGAAAGTGCTTTCGGCGGCAAAAAAGGAAGCGGTATCGGCTCATTATGATGAGCGAATACCACTTCGATAATCGGAAATAAGTCTGACATAAATAGTATGTTGTAAGCGGTGTAATTTAATCGGAATTTTGCAAAAAATCGTTGGTATTCTACCGCTTTATCGCAAGGGTTAAAACACCTGCCGCAACCAGTGCAATCCCAATCCAATCTTGCCCGCTAGGTCTTTCGCCTAAAAAGATAACCGCAAACAGCGTAACCAATACGATACTAAATTTATCAATCGGTGCGACTTGCGAAGCGTTTCCCATTTGTAATGCTTTAAAATAAGCTAACCATGAAACACCGGTCGCAATTCCCGAAAGAATTAAAAACGTCCAGTTTTTGCCGGTAAGCGAACCGAGCGATTGCCATTTGTTGCTATAAGTAAGAAAAGCGATAAGCGCGATAATAATAACGATAGTACGTATAAAGGTCGCAAAATCAGAATCAATCCCTTGTAATCCGACCTTAGCAAAGATAGCGGTAAATGCAGCGAATAAAGCTGAAATTAACGCCCAATAAAGCCATTCATTTGACATAATTACTCCCAAATGGTTATAAAAGAAACAAACAGACGGTGAACCGGTCTAAAAACCGTTAAATTATAGCGGATTTTGCTTTTGTATTTGGTTAAAAAAATGTTAAGGTCGAGATTAAGTTTATTGGCTATACGATTGAATGTTTTTCGGTCGTACTTATAGAGGAGATTTTTTTGCATGTTAAAACAAATTCAGAAATTTCTGAAATTAGAAGCGGCGAGTGGGATTTTACTGTTGGTATCGGCACTACTTGCGATGATTTTTGCCAATACTGATTTGAATCAGTTGTATTTTAGTTTTCTACAAACGGAAGTAGCGATTAAATTCGGGGCTTTTAGTATTGATAAACCGTTATTAATGTGGGTCAATGACGGTTTTATGGCAGTCTTTTTTATCTTAGTCGGTATGGAAGTAAAAAGAGAGCTGTTTGAAGGCTCGCTTTCAAGCTACCAAAAGGCGGTTTTTCCTGCCGTCGCTGCGTTAGGCGGAATGATCGTGCCTGCATTGGTTTATTGGTTTATTAACCAAAACAGTCCCGAATATCAGCAAGGTTGGGCGATCCCGATGGCAACCGATATTGCCTTTGCATTAGGGATTGTCGCTTTACTCAGTAAACAAGTTCCACCGGCACTTAAAGTGTTCTTATTAGCATTAGCCATTATTGATGACTTAGGTGCGATTATCGTGATTGCATTATTCTTCTCGCATGAAATGAGTATGCAAGCCTTAACGATTGCAAGTCTCGCAATTATTGTTTTGGTGGCAATGAATCGTTATAAAGTAACCGGTTTAATCAACTATGCCATCATCGGTACGATTCTTTGGGCTTCGGTTTTAAAATCCGGAGTGCACGCAACATTAGCGGGCGTAATTATCGGTTTCTGTATTCCGTTACGCGGTAAAAACGGCGAAGCACCGTTGCATCATTTGGAACACGCGCTTGCGCCGTGGTGTTCGTTTGCGATTTTACCGTTGTTCGCGTTCTCAAATGCCGGCGTATCGCTGGAAGGTATGAGCTTGGATAAGTTAGCTTCTCCGTTACCGTTAGGCGTAGCATTAGGTTTAATTATCGGTAAGCCGGTCGGCGTTTTCTTATTTAGCTATGTATCCGTATTATTAGGTATAGCGAAATTACCGGAAGGTATTAACTTTAAACAAATTTTTGCGATTGCAGTGCTTTGCGGCATCGGATTTACCATGTCAATGTTTATTGCAGGGCTTGCATTTGGTGAGGGAGATGCGAGTGAAGATGTGCTTGCATTGGCTCGTTTAGGTATTTTAATGGGTACTTTCGTTTCGGCGATAATCGGTTATTTCCTATTAAAATTGACAACGAAGTCAAACTTGATGAAAGCGGCGTAAGCGGTCTGATTTTAGTGACTTTTCGCAAGTTAAATGCCTCAACGATTCAGTTGGGGCATTTTCATTTTAACCTTTGGGAACTTTTAGCCGTTACGTCATTCTTATCACTTTAAAAAAGTTAAAATAATAAAGGAGATGTGATGAAAAGAACCCTATTCCCACTAATGCTGGCATTGCCGGCTTGTGTTTATGTTGTTCCGCCTAATACTGATGCGAATAGCTATCCTACTCATCAGCCGAATGTCATTATTATTCCAAATCAACATGATTATCCTCGTTCAACGCATCAAGGATTAATTAGAACCGCATCCGGTCAATGCTTGGATCAAAGCGGTTCGAATTATCGTGGCGTAATCGCTTATCGCTGCCACGGTAAAGCGAATCAGCGTTTTAAATTCGTGAATTCGCAGATTAAGGTGAATGGGCAGTGTTTAGATGTTGGTGGCGAGTACCAAGACGACGGTGCAAAAGTGATTACTTATCGTTGTCATGGCGGTGAAAATCAGCAATGGTTTAGAGACGGGCAACAAATTCGTAGCGCAATGAGCGGTAAATGTTTAGATATTGGTAAACAAGGTAATAAACTGGCGATTTATCAATGTGACGGCAGCCGAGGACAACAATTTTTCTATTAAGTAAAAAGGTGCAATTAATATTGCACCTTTTTTTCGTTTTAAACCTGTAACCAAAAAGTGACCGGCCCATCATTTTGTAAGCTGACTTGCATATCCGCCGCAAATTGTCCGGTTTGAGTATGGATTTTCCGAGCGGCTTGTTGATGGAAGTATTCGTATAACGCATTCGCCTCTTGAGGGGCTGCACCGCGCGAAAAACTTGGGCGTAAACCTTTGTTGGTATCGGCGGCTAAAGTAAATTGTGATACCACTAATAAACTTCCGCCGGCTTGTTGTACGTTTAAGTTCATTTTGCCTTGCTCGTCGGAAAACACTCGATAGTTAAGTACTTTTTCCAGCAATTTATCCGCTTTGGCTTGGTCGTCACCCTGTTCTACACCGAGTAATACCAATAAACCCTGTGTGATTTCACCGACCGTTTGGCCTTCCACTTCCACTTTTGCCCGTTTTACACGTTGGATTAAGCCGATCATAAATTGAGTTTTCCTTTTTTCATTTCATTATATACATTTAGAGTAGAGGTAATTAGTCCGCCGAACAGTACCACTTGCCAGCTCAAATGAATCCATAACAGCATAATCGGTAATACTGCTAATGCGCCGTAAATCGCTTGATAAGACGGAAAGGTACTAATGTACCAAACGAAAGCTTGTTTACCTAAGGTAAAAAATATTGCGGCAACAATCGCACCGAGCATAGCATGTAGAATATTCACTTTAGTATTCGGTACTAGCCAATAAACGGTGGTGAATAATAACCAAATCAACAAAAACGGTGTGTATTGTAATAGCTGCTGGCTAAAGGATAGCAAACCGTTTTCATTAAAAATTGCCATTGAAAAGATATACGAACTAATCGCAATACTACCGCCTGCAAGTAAAGGCGCAATAAATAAAATGACGGCATACAGCAAAAAAGAGATAAAAATTGACCGCTTGCGGTGGTTACGCCACATTTTATTAAGCGTTTCATCAATGCTTTGAATCAGCATTAGAGCGACCACGACCAAACCGATAGTACTGACAATCCCCATTTTTTTTGAGTTTGCTACAAACAGATCAATATATTCTTCCACCATATCGCCGGCATTTGGGGCAAAGTTATCGTAAATCAGCGTTTTCAGTTGCTCGGTTGCTTCCTGAAAGATAGGAAAAGCGGTAAAAATAGAAAATACCACCATAACCAACGGCACAATCGCTAATGTTGTGCTGTAAGTTAAATAACCTGCAGAAACCGGAATATTGTGAATTTTCCAGCGTTTCAGAAGCAGTTTAAGAAAAAGCGGTTGTGACAAAGACATTATTTTCCTTCATTGACTTATTTTCTAACCAAATAATCCCCTTCACAGACCCATTTGTAGGTGGTAAGAGCTTCTAAGCCCATTGGGCCTCGTGCGTGCAGTTTTTGGGTGCTCACTGCAACTTCCGCCCCTAAACCGAATTCACCGCCGTCGGTAAAACGAGTACTTGCGTTGATATAGACCGCCGCCGCATCGACTTGGGCGACAAATTGGCGCGCCAGTTGGTAATCAGAAGTCAGAATTGCTTCCGAATGTTGCGAGCCGTATTCACGAATATGTTCCACCGCTTTGGCTAAGTTCTCGACCACCACCACATTTAAATCTAACGAAAGCCATTCTTGGCGCATTCTCACGTCATCAAGCGGTTCGATTCCCTCGGTTTTTGGCAAATCATCGGTATGTAATGTTACGCCTAACGTTTTCATATAATTTGCAAGTTTCGGCAAAAATTCGACTGCTATCGCTTTTTCAACTAATAATGTTTCAAGCGTGTTACACGTGCTTGGACGTTGTGTTTTGGCATTCGCAATCAATTCTAACGCTTTTTGTTGGTCGGCACTTTTTTCGACAAACATATGACAAACACCGATACCGCCGACAATTACTGGAATAGTAGAGTTCTCTTTACAGAACTGATGCAAACCGGCACCGCCACGAGGGATTACCATATCAATGTAACGATCGAGTTTTAATAATTCTAGTAATAAGGCACGATCCGGATCGGTGACTGCTTGAACCGCCAGTTTCGGTAAACCGGCGGTTTCTAACGCTTGTTGCACCACTTCTACTAACACTGCATTGGTAAATTTAGTTTCTTTGCCGCCACGCAAAATCACCGCATTACCGGTTTTCAAACACAGCGAAGCGACATCAATCGTCACGTTCGGACGTGCTTCATAAATGGTGAGAATCACTCCGAGTGGTACACGCTGACGTTCAATTTTCAGTCCTGAATTTAATACACTGCCGTCAATCACTTGCCCAACCGGGTCGGCGAGCTTCGCCACGTTACGCACATCATTAGCAATGCCTTGCAAACGGCTTTCATTTAATAACAAACGATCAATGATAGCGGTCGAAATTCCCTGATTTTTTGCAAATTCAATATCTTTGGCATTAGCGGCAAGGATTTCAGCCGAGCGTTGTTCCAATTGTTCCGCAATAGTAAGAAGTGCTTGGTTTTTTTGAACGTTTCCGAATTGAGCAAGTTTGACACTGGCGTCTTTAGCTTGTTGAGCGAGGGTAAGCATTGGCATAGTGAAATATCCCTTAATAAGAAAATTAAGCACAGTCTATCATCTATCATAGATATTTGTCTGAATTAGCATGGAAATTTCTACTAAATAATAAAGAAAATAATTCTCATTTATATGGAGTGATCGAGGATTTATGTTTATAATTGTAATGAATGACTAATAATGAAAATAAAAGTCAGCTTATTAAATGATAAACGTTTAAAGGAATCCGATGAAACACTATCAAAGAATCTCAATGACGGCATTGTTTGCGGTATTTGGTGTCGTTATGCAAGCGAATGCGGAAGATATAATAGCCGAGTTAGGAGAAGTTACGGTTACCGCTGAACAGGAACAATCGAAAAAAATCGGTGAAATTAAGAAAAATCGCCGAGCTATTCAAGAAGAACTAATCGCCGATACCAAAGATTTAGTGCGCTATACCACTGACGTAGGGATTGCCGATAGCGGTCGCCATTTGAAAGGTTTTGCGATGCGCGGGGTGGAGGGTAATCGCGTAGGGATTAGTATTGACGGGGTAAACTTGCCGGATTCGGAAGAAAACTCGCTATACGCGCGTTACGGTAACTTTAATACCTCGCGTTTGACGATTGATCCTGAATTAGTAACTGGGATTGATATTGTGCGCGGCTCGGATTCATTTACCACCGGTAGCGGTTCGCTTGGCGGTGGCGTGAATTATCGTACTTTAGATGCGGCGGATATTGTGTTACCCGGTAATAAATTCGGCGTGTTATTAAAAAATAGTTACGCCAGCAAAAATAGTGAGTGGGTACACACTGCCGGTGCTGCCTATAAAGATGAGAAGTTGGATGCGGTCTATTTATATTCCACCCGTTACGGTCATGAGCAAAAAAGTTTAGGTAACGGTAGAGTGGCTTGGAATAACACCAGCGGTGCACCGGATCCGTCATTTCATCGTAACCACAGTAACTTGGTGAAATTCGGCTACTTATTTAACGAAAAACATCGTGTAAGTGCTGCTTACAGTAATCAGCTTGCGAAAGCATTTACCGATGAACGCTCTTATAACTATTTGGACTCTTCTTGGCGTGATACTGATGATGAGGGCGAACGTCATAATGTAAATGTCGCTTACGAGTATTTTCCGACCAGTGGTTATCTGTCTTATTTAAAAACCGAATACGACTATCAAAAAACCGATGTACGTGCGATTAACTATAAAGGGGGCAGCGATGTCCAAAAATTACATATTAAACAGTCGCTAGATGAAATTTACGACCGTAATATGAATAATGAATTTCATCGTATCGGTTTACGTTTAGATTCCATTCCGTTTGAAACAGATTACGGCACACACCAAGTCACGTTACGTACGGCAGTATCACAACGTGATTTTAAAAATGAAAATACCGATACTTATTTATTCTCTAACTCAACATCTACTTCGACTTATGCGATTCAACACCCTATTCGCACTCGTGCATTTTATATTGCCGCACAAGATCAAATTCAGTGGAACGAAATGTTCTACGGTACGGCAGGACTACGTTATGACCAAGAACAACTTGCCCCACAAGAGTTGAATGCAAAATGTTATAACTGCGATACCCGTGGTAAAGCAACGACATTTAAAAATTTAACAGGCTCATTGGGCTTGAATGCGCAAGTGACACCGGTATGGAATCTAGGTTATTACGTTTCAACCGGCTATCGCGTACCGTCCGCTTCGGAGATGTTCTTTTCGTATAAACACCCTTCGGGTAACTGGTTGGCAAATCCGTATTTAAAAGCGGAACGCAGTGTAAATAATTCGATCAGTCTTCGAGGCGAAAACCGACTCGGGCATTTAAATGTGAATTTGTACCACATTCGCTATAAAGATTTCTTGTTCGAACAAGAAACTAACGGTTTAACTCAAATGGAATGTGATGCGCATTGCCAATATTACGGCTATAACTCCATTAATCCGACTATTTTTAACCAAGCTATTAATGTGGATAAAGCTCGAATTTCCGGCTTGGAAGTGACGAGTAAAGTGCATTTAGATCAAGTCACCGCATCTATTCCGAAAGGCTTTAAATTCTTGGGTAGCGTAGGTTATTCGAAAAGTAAATTATACGGCACGGAAGCAAGCTTACTTTCGGTTCAACCGGTAAAAGTGATTTTAGGCTTAAGCTATGAAGATCCGAGTGATATTTGGGGTATCCACTCTCGTTGGACTTATTTAGGAGCAAAACACGCCAAAGATGCCACCATTGTGACTTATGACGACTCTCGAACCAAACGAATTACCAAGCCGTTCCCATATTTAAACGGTTCGGCAACATTATTTGATGTGTACGGTTTTTGGAAAGTACATAAAAATGTAACTTTACGTGCAGGCTTATATAATATTTTCAATCGTAAATATCATACTTGGGATGCATTACGCGGTATCAACCGCTTAGGCACAACCAATACGGTTGATAAAGAGTTACGCGGTTTGGAACGTTTTGTTGCTCCGGGACGTAACTATTCTGCTTCGATAGAAATTCGTTTCTAATTCGATATAAACGTTTTAATCAACTACAGAAAACACGGATTACACGTAATATTACGGTAATCCGTGTTTTTTAGTCATCAGAGTATTCCGTGGTTCAAACTATTAAAAAAAGCGGTTAAATTTACAAAAAATCTTGCAAACCTAACCGCTTTGAGAGGACAAACCTAATTAAAATTCGATTACCTTAGTACCATTAGGTAATTTATTTGAAGCCCCGAAAGCACCGTTTTTTCCTTCTTTCGTATGATTAAACACACCGCCTACATCACGAGCGAGTGAACCGTAGAATGCACCTTTAGTTTCTATACCGTCTTTACTCGTACCGCTAAACGTATTGCCGTGAATATCACCGCCAAAAGTTAATTTAGTTGAATCGCCCGTTAAATCAACTTTAACTTTTTTATTAGTAAAGTCAGCAATCACTTCCGAGTTTAACTGTTTATAATCACTGCCGCTACCATAAACGGCAAAACCGGTATATTTGAAACTACCTTGGTGTGGAATAGGAAAATATTGTTCTCCTTGTACGACAACATTACCTGTTTCCGGTGTTAAGAAGCCCTGCACAAAAGGATGAGCGACATCATCAACAATTGCAACGCCATAGCGTATTGCACTAAAATCGGTTCTTGCCTGTGGCTTGCCTTGTTCACCATAAACATCCGGCATACTGCCTACAAATCCGGTTAATTTTTTTGTCGGTTCATCACGAAGATCCGCCGAGGTTAATACTTTCAATTTCCCTACTGCAACATTTCCCAATGTATCTTTGAGATTGAATAATGCAATTCTTGTACCGTCAATTTCTAATGTTGCTAAATCATCATTTTTTTGAGGATTAGCCGCTTTAAAAGACCCGTCTTTATTTGCAGTTAAAATAACGCCGGACAAAGATGTACTCTCTTTATTGCCGAATGCCGAATTTACCGCAGTAAAGAATTTACTTGATGTAGCATTATTATCATTTTTGCCTTGTGGAGAACCGTTATTTTGCTTTTGCGTATTAGGCGAACCTTGATCCACTTTTGGTATAGAGGTAGAACCGCCACCACCGCCGCTTGAATAGCAGGCGGTTAATGCAAGTGAGCTTATTATGGTTAATATAGTTAGGGGGAGTTTTTTCATAAATGCATTCCTATATTTTATTTTATTTCAGTAATAGGAGCGGCATTTGTGCAAGCACCACTGTACCCACATTGTTTAGCTGAACCACCAAAAACACCATCATTTCCGTTATTGGTATTATAGAATATTCCGCCTATATCATTAGCTTTTGAACCATAGAATCCCCCTTTTGTGGCAATTCCATTGTGAGAGCCGGAGAATGTATTTCCTTTAATATCTCCGCCAAAAGTAAGTGTTTGCATAGAATCTTTTAATAATTCAACTTTTACTTTACGGTTAGAGAAGTCTGCATAGGCTTTTGTTGTTAGCTCATCATAAGATCCTCCCTTACCATAAAAGGCTTTACCATTATATTCATATACTCCTGATATCGGCATTTCTCGTAAGGATTGACGATCACTGCTGTTCCCATTACGACTCATCCAATAATAATTGAATGGTGAATTTACTTTCTCAGACTCTTTTAATGTAGTTGGGGTTAGATATCCTTGTACAAATAGGTGCGTAACTCCATTTTTATCTGTGTAATATCCATAACGCATTTGTTCAAAGTCACTTTTCGAAGCAGCCTTAGGTAAACTTCCAACTTTTCCATGTCCGCTTTCTGTATTGATTTCAAAAATTTTATTAAATACTTTTTTATCATCATCTAAAATATCATCTGATTCTGCGCGATGTTTTTTCATATCATCAACACTAATAAGAGTAATTTCTTTTCCATCAACTATTAATGTATTTATTCCTTTAGAATGATTCTCTATATTCCGTCCTGAAAAACTATTTTGAGTACTTGTAGATAATCCTCCGCTTAATAAAGCGGTGCCGTCGGATATACCATTATCTTTAAATATTTTTTCAAGCTCTTCTTTAGCTTCTGTAATTGTTAAATTTTTAGTCCCTTCGTTTTTAGATTCAGGCTTGGAAGGATTTTCCTTTTGGGGATCCATTTTAGGTTCTCCCTTTTCCTTAGGCTCTACCTTAGGCATATCTTCTTGCTTAGGCTCTGTTTTAGGAGCTTCTTGGTTCTTCTGTTTTAATTGTTGTTCTAACTCTTTCTGCTTTTTTTCTAATTCGGCAAGTTTTTTGGCTGTTTCCGATTCTTTATCTTTTTTTGCTTTTTCTTCCGCTTTTTTATTAGCTTCATCGACTTTATTTTTGACCAAATCTTCGTAACGGGTGGCACCTTTATTGTCTGATGAGCAAGCGGTAATCGCCAATGAGCAGGCAATAGCAATAAAACTTAAACGTAAATGTTTGTTCATAGAATATCCTTTTAAAAGTGTAATGAGTTTACTTTGATATTTTTCTCATTATCCGGCTATGTCCGGTACGTCTGATTGAAACGGTAAGCGGTATAGATAAGCCAAAAAATAATAAAGTATTTGTAAATTTACATTAAAATGAGAGTGATTTACATTTGTGATTCTAGCAGTGCTAAAGTGAGATTTCAATATAAATAGGAATGATTCTTAAAAAGATTTACATATAATGCCAAACAAAGCGAAAACGCCTTTTTCTATAAAAATATCGATATTTTCGTTAGAATGGATGTTATATCTTTACAGCCATTCGAGAAATAGTATGAATAAGCCGATGATCCATATCCTGCCTCCACAACTTGCCAATCAAATCGCAGCCGGTGAAGTAGTGGAACGCCCTGCATCCGTTGTAAAAGAATTAGTCGAAAACAGTTTGGATGCCGGCGCAAGTCAGATTCAAATTGATATTGAGAAAGGCGGTGCTCAGCTTATTCGTATTAGAGATAACGGCTGCGGTATCGGTAAGCAGGATCTAGCCTTGGCTTTGGCTCGGCACGCGACCAGCAAAATTTCCAGCCTTGAAGATTTGGAAATGATTTTAAGCCTTGGCTTTCGCGGAGAGGCTTTGGCAAGTATCAGCTCGGTTTCACGACTTACATTGACCTCTCGTCCCGAAGGGCAAGCGGAAGCGTGGCAAGCCTATGCACAAGGGCGTGAAATGGAGGTTGAAATTCAACCGGCTTCACATCCGGTCGGTACGACGATTGAAGTGGCGAATCTATTCTTTAATACGCCGGCACGTCGTAAATTTTTGCGTACCGATAAAACCGAATTTGCGCATATTGATGAGGTAGTTCGCCGTATTGCGCTAGCAAAACCGAATATCGGTTTTACCCTAACGCATAACGGTAAAACGGTACGCCAATATCGCAAGGTGCAAGATAATTCGGTCGAACAGCAACAGCGCCGAGTAGCGGCAATTTGTGGTGATGAATTTATCCAAAATGCGATTCATATCGACTGGCAACACGGCGATTTACACTTACACGGTTGGATTGGTTTACCGAATATTTCCCGATTACAAAATGATTTGTGCTACAGCTATGTGAACGGGCGAATGATGCGTGATAAAACCATCAATCACGCAATCCGCCAAGCCTATGAAGAAACCAATATGCCGGCAGGGAATTATCCTGCGTTTGTGGTCTTTTTAGATATTAATCCAAGCCAAGTAGATGTGAACGTGCATCCGGCAAAACACGAAGTGCGTTTCCATCAAGGACGATTAGTGCATGACTTTATTTTGCAAGGTGTGCAAACCGCTTTACAAGGGCAATCGGAAATCGGTTTAACCGATCAAGTGAATGAGTCGTTGCCGAGTTATCAACGAGATACTAATCGTATAGCGGCGGGTGGTAATAGCTTTTTAGCGTCGCAACCAGCGGTCGAATTTACAGAAAATTTTGTAAAACCGACCGCTTCTCGTATGCCGAGTTATTCGCCTCGTACAACAAGCGTCTCTAAATCGGCACAAAAATGGTATGGGGAATTAGTCAGCCAGCCGCAAACCCAATCGGATAACAGACAAGATTTTGTTGAACCGAAAACCAATGTGGCACCAGTGATTTTTGCTCAAGAGAGAGTGGAAGCCGAACATAAGTCGATACAATCCGTACCGATGAAATCAGACCATTGGCAGCCGTTAGCTATCGTGCAAAATCAGGCTTTGTTATTAAAAGCGGATCAACAATTCTATTTAATCTCACTAGAAAAATTGGCTCGTTTGCGATTTCAAACACAACTTGCGAAAGGAGAAAGTCAAGCGTTATTGATTCCGATCAATTTAAGTTTGGATGAAGTGCAGGCGCAACATTGGCAAATACTTAAAGCCCCATTGGCGGAGTTAGGCTTTGTGATTAGCGAAAAAGCATGGCAAGGACAAATTCGGCTTTCGCTTTCACAGGTACCGAGATTGTTAAGAGAACAAAATTTACAACAAATTTTATTAGGGTTATTAACTGCACAAACGGTCGATTTAGTCGAATTTTTTGCAAAATTTGCGCCGATTCCGACCGCTTATAGTCTGGCGGAAGCGGTTAATTGGTTGGCGGAAACCGAACAGTCGGCTAAATCGGAACTGGAAAAACTAAAAGTAGCGGTAGATTTTTCAGCATTTTTAGCAATTTGTTAAATCGTTCAATTTGCAATAATTCCATAATTTAATTATGGTTAAGTTATTGATTTTGTTAAATTTTTGTGAACTATGTCATAAAATTGATAAAAGATTGTTGCACAAAAAAAGTACATGGGCATACTAAAGGTAGTTCTAATGTTTAAATACTAAACATTGTACGAAAGCGTTTACCGTTGTTTTTACTTCATAGGAGAAATCATGATGAAAATGCGTGCTGCTGTGGTTGCCCCACAATGTGATGGAACAGTTGAAATTGTTGAACGTGACATTCCCGAAATCAAAAATGGCGAAGCCCTTGTAGAAGTTGAATATTGCGGTGTATGTCATACCGATTTACACGTCGCTGCCGGTGATTACGGTAAAAAACCGGGGCGTATATTAGGTCATGAAGGGATCGGTATCGTTAAATCGATTGCACCGGATGTGACCAATCTAAAAGTCGGCGATCGTGTCAGTATTGCATGGATGTTTGAAAGTTGCGGATCATGCGAATATTGTACCACCGGACGTGAAACGCTTTGCCGTAGCGTGAAGAATGCTGGTTATACCGTAGATGGCGGTATGGCGACTCACTGTGTCGTAACGGCAGATTATGCGGTAAAAGTACCGGACGGGTTAGATCCGGCGCAAGCAAGTAGCATTACTTGTGCAGGTGTGACAACCTATAAAGGAATTAAAGTATCCGGCGTGCGTGCGGGACAATGGATTGCGATTTACGGTGCCGGCGGGTTAGGTAACTTGGCAGTACAATATGCGAAGAAAGTATTCGGCGCACGTGTGATTGCGATTGACATTAATGATGATAAACTGGCTTTTGCCAAAGAAGTCGGTGCGGATTTAACCATTAATCCGCTGAAAGAAGACAGCGTACAAGTAATTCAGGAAAAAGTCGGCGGTGCGCATGCGGCGGTTGTGACGGCGGTATCTAAAGTCGCATTTAATGCTGCGGTGAACTGCGTTCGAGCAGGCGGTCGCGTAGTGGCTATCGGTCTGCCGCCGGAAACCATGGATCTCTCTATTCCTCGTATTGTGTTGGACGGTATTGAAATTGTCGGCTCGTTAGTCGGTACTCGCCAAGATCTCGCTGAAGCTTTCCAATTCGGTGCGGAAGGCTTAGTCGTACCGTTGGTGCAATTACGTCGTTTGGATGAAGCGAATGATATTTTCCAAGAAATGCGTGACGGTAAAATTCAAGGTCGAATGGTTATCGATATGAAAAAAGGCTGCGGTTGCGGCTGTAGTCATTAAGCACTAAATTATTATAGTGCGGTCGTAAATCGTTGGGTTTACGACCGTTTTTATTTTTATATTTTATTGTGGTGCTTTAGGTTTGGGCTTTTGCTAAACTTCCGTTAAAATTCGACCGCTTATAACTAAACAGAAAATAAAATGAATAAGAAACCTTTAGCGATATTTTTAATGGGCCCAACGGCTTCGGGCAAAACCGATTTGGCGATTGCGTTGCGCCAAACGCTTCCGGTGGAAGTGATTAGCGTGGATTCTGCACTAATTTATAAAGGTATGGACATCGGTACGGCGAAACCGAGTAAAGCCGAGCTGGTACTGGCACCTCATCGTTTGATTGACATTTTAGATCCAAGCGAGAGTTACTCAGCAATGAATTTTCGTGAAGATGCGTTGCGTGAAATGGCGGATATTACGGCAAGTGGACGTATTCCTTTACTTGTCGGCGGGACAATGCTTTATTATAAAGCTTTACTGGAAGGGCTTTCTCCTTTACCTTCGGCGGATCCGGTTATTCGTGCCGAAATTGAAGCAAAAGCGGAGCAAATCGGCTGGAACGGTTTGCATAGCGAGTTATCGGCGATTGATCCTATTGCAGGCAATCGTATCAATCCGAATGACAGCCAACGAATTAACCGTGCTTTAGAAGTATTTTATATTACCGGTAAAACGCTGACCGAGCTAACCGCTCAACAGGGCGATAGTCTGCCTTATAACGTATTACAGTTTGCCATTGCGCCGCAGGACAGAGCGGTATTACATCAACGTATCGAACAACGTTTTTATAAAATGATGGAACTTGGCTTCCAACAAGAAGTCGAAAAATTGCGTGCCAGAGGCGATTTACACAAAGATCTTCCTTCGATTCGTTGTGTCGGTTATCGTCAAATATGGGAATATCTTGACGGTGACGTTTCGCTTAATGAGGCGATTTATAAGGGAATCTGTGCGACACGCCAACTTGCTAAACGCCAGATTACTTGGTTACGAGGGTGGGGAAGTGAAATCGAGTGGTTGGATAGCTTAGATCCGACCAGTTCGAAGTTAAAAATGATCGAAAAGATCGAGCAAAATTCAATTAAACTATGATAATATCATTTTTGCCTTTGGCACTAAGACGATATTTACCACAACAATAAAAAAGGAAAAGAAAATGGCAAAAGGTCAATCTTTACAAGATCCATATTTGAATGCACTTCGTCGTGAGCGTATTCCTGTTTCAATTTATTTAGTTAACGGCATTAAATTACAAGGACAAATCGAATCTTTCGACCAATTCGTAATTTTATTAAAAAATACAGTAAGTCAAATGGTTTACAAACATGCCATTTCAACGGTAGTACCTGCTCGTTCCGTTTCTCATAACAACGGCGGTACGTCACATACTCAACAAGCTCCTGCGGTTGAAGCGGTTGCGGATAAAGCGGAATAATTAAGCTATTACTACATCAGCTTTTTTAACCGATCAGATACCAAATACAGATGAAAACGCTGTATTTGGTTTTGCTTTATCCGAGAATGGGAGAACCGCCGATAAAGAGCTATCCCATACGAAAGATAAAGCGATTTTAGTTCATCTCTTCCTTTCTCAACATAAAGATATTGAGAATCTGATGGAATTCCAAACGCTTGCCGAATCGGCGGGTGTTGAAATTCTTGCCACATTAACTACTTCTCGTTCCGCACCGCATATCAAATATTTTGTCGGACAAGGCAAAGCCGATGAAATCGCACAAGCGGTTAAAGATTTAGAAGCTACGGTTGTTTTAGTCAATCACGAGCTTAGTCCGTCACAAACCCGTAATTTACAAGCGTTATGCGAATGTCGAGTTGTGGACAGAACCGGTCTGATTTTAGATATTTTTGCCCAACGTGCCAGATCGCATGAAGGAAAATTACAAGTCGAGCTGGCTCAACTTAAACACTTGGCAACACGTTTGGTACGTCGTTTGGGCAATCAGGATCAGCAAAAGGGCGGGGCAGTAGGCTTACGAGGGCCGGGTGAAACTCAGCTTGAAACCGATCGCCGTTTGATTAAAGTGCGCATTCAGCAACTGCAAAATCGTTTGGAGAAAGTGAATAAGCAACGTAGTCAAAATCGCAAAACTCGTCAGAAAGCGGATATTCCGACCGTTTCATTGGTGGGCTATACCAATGCGGGGAAATCTACCTTGTTTAATGCAATTACTAATGCCGGTGTCTATGCGGCGGATCAGTTATTTGCAACGCTTGATCCGACTTTACGCCGAATGCAGATTCAAGATGTCGGCACTACAATCTTAGCGGATACGGTCGGTTTTATTCGTTTTTTACCGCATGATTTGGTCTCCGCATTTAAATCGACGTTACAAGAAACCACCGAAGCAAGCTTACTGTTACACGTGATTGATGCGGCGGATGATCGTAAAAATGAAAATATTGACGCGGTCAATCAAGTCTTAGATGAAATCGGTGCGTTAGACATTCCAACGTTATTGGTCTATAACAAGGTTGATAAACTTGAAGGCATAGTGCCGCATATCGAGCGTAATGACGATGGTAAACCGGTGGCGGTTTATCTTTCTGCGCAAGCCAATCAAGGTATTGATTTGTTGTATGAAGTGATTCGAGAATGTTTACGCAATGAACTTGTGTGCGAGAAAGTGTTATTACCGGCAACCGCTGGGCAAATTTATACGCAATTTCACCTACAGCATTGTATTAAAAACGAAAGTTTTAATCAGTTCGGTGACCGATTGGTTGAAGTGGAAGTAGATTTTGTACAATGGAATAAATGGCTAAAACAATTCCCCGAATTGACGGAATATATTGAATTCGCAAGCTGGGAAGAGAACTAGCATACAAGCGGTAGCATTGCTACCGCTTTTTGCATTTAATAGCGGCGGATTTCCGGCGGTCTGTAATTTTGAATAAATTGTTCGATTTCAGAGAGATCATCAGAGAATAGCACGCAATCCAAATCGGTTTGACTGAGAAAACCGTTATCAACCATTTGTTGATAAAACGCTTGCAACGGTCGGTAATAACCTACCACATCAAAGAAGATACAAGGATTATTATTCTGTCCGATTCTTGCCCATGAAACCACTTCGGTAATTTCTTCCAATGTACCGGGGCCTCCGGGTAAGGCAATATAGGCATCGCCTAATTCAATCATTTTTAGTTTTCGTTCCGGCATATTCTTAACGGTAATCAGCTCGGTGAGTGAAGGATGAGCAAGTTCTCGTTCTTGCAAAAAGGTCGGTATTACCCCCGTTACTTTGCCGTGTTGAGCTAAGACACTATCGGCAACAATCCCCATCAAACCGGCTTTTCCTCCGCCATAAATTAATTGATGCTGACCTTTAGCAATCCATTCGCCGAGTGCGTGTGCGGCTTGTTGATATTGCGGTTTGTTTCCTACGTTTGCGCCGCAATAAACGGTAATATTCATTGGCTTTCCTATTTTTTCCGATTAAACTGAAACTATTATGACAAGCCAAACAGGGAAATACAATGCAGATTCAAGATTATCAAAATTGGGTCAGAGAGTTTTATCAGACACAGGGCTGGTATCGTTACAATCCGTTTATTCGAGTGAACTTTTTAAGCGAAGAAGTCGGTGAAGTGGCGCGGGCGGTACGAGCGATTGAAATCGGTCGGGATCGCCCGGATGAAACCGAAGCGTCTTATCAAGAGAAAAGAGCTTGTTTGATCGAAGAACTGGGCGATGTGCTGGATAATCTGTTTATTTTGGCGGATAAATACGATATTTCGATTGAAGAAGTGATTGAAAAGCATCAAGCAAAATTCATTAAGCGTTATGTAAAAGACGAATAAAAAAAGACCGCTTGTTAGCAAGCGGTCTGATTTCATTAACATTTAGCGAGTACCGTAAACCACAATGGTTTTACCGTGCGCTGAAATTAGCCCTTCATCTTCTAACATTTTTAAAATTCTGCCGACCGTTTCACGTGAACAACCGACCATTTGACCGATTTCTTGGCGAGTGATTTTAATTTGCATACCTTCAGGGTGAGTCATCGCATCCGGCATTTTCGCCAGATTCATTAACGTTTGGGCAATACGACCGGTTACGTCTAAGAAAGCAAGATTACTTACTTGACGTGAAGTTTGGCGTAAACGGCGAGCCATTTGCGCAGAAAGATACATTAAAATATCCGGATTTAAATGTACCAGTTGTTTAAATTTTTTATACGAGATTTCCGCAATTTCGCAAGCACCTTTGGTTTTGACCCAAGCGGTACGCGGTTGAACCGTGTCTTCAAATAAACTGATTTCACCGACAAACTCGCCTTGACCGAGGTGAGAAAGGATCATTTCTTTGCCTTCTTCGTCTTTAATAAACACTGCGACAGAACCGCTCACTATATAGAATAATGATTCCGCATCTTCACCCGCATGAATAAGCGTATATTTTGACGGATAACGATGAATATGGCAGTGAGTCAAAAACCATTCTACCGCCGGATCGTGGATGGACGGGGTAGACAGCTCACTGTCTAGTTGAGGTGTTGAAATTGAAATATCTTGCATCTGCATAAAAAACCTCTATAAATCATTTATAGCTTTTAAGTGTTTAAAACGTAAGGATTATATCATGCTCGGCATGATTAACCTAAGAAAGATTTTTTGTCTTTAATATCTAAACTTTGGTGTAATTCCGACCAAACAATCACGACTTTATCCGCTTTTAATTGTGCGAGTAAACGTTCTCGTTTCTCTGCTAAAGAAAGTTCTTTTTCGCCGTAATCGGTACCTTCTCGTAAAATAAATGAATCCAATACATTATTTAATGTTGCTGGTTCAAGTTCTTGCCATGGAATAATCATAAAACTTACTCAAATAACGGCTTAATCAATGCCCATTGTTTTTCAAAATGTTGATGTTGGTTATAACTGAAGTTAGAACGAACTAAACGTAAGAATTGACCTTCGCAAAAATTCACTAAATAGCCGGCGAGTGCTCGTTCATCCTCAAACGTTTTACCTTCACGTAATTTACTCATCTGCAAAATATTGGCGAACTGAAACTCTAAGCCGTCAAAAAATTTAGCAACACGTGCTTTTAATTGATCGTCTTCAAACATTAACGCATGACCGGTCAGAATACGAGTTACTCCCGGGTTTTTACGGGCGAATTCAATTACGGTGTAGAGGATCGTTTTCACTGCTAATGCGGTCGAATTTTCTTTGCGTTTACTTGCATTAATATAACTGGTTAGCGTTTGTTCGATACATTCAATCAATGCCTCAAATATCTTAGTTTTGCTTGGAAAATAACGGTAAAGCGCACCTTCCGAAACACCAACCGCTTTGGCTAAACGCTCGGTGGTTACACGCTGCATACCGTCTTCGGAATTTAATAAGCCAATCAATACTTCGAGAACTTGTTGCTGACGTTCTTTCACCGATTTTTTCGGCATTTTAATTGTGGGTTGGATCATAAATTTCTCTTTGCTTTGCTAATCTGTTTATTATCAAAAGAAGTTATAAGCGGTTATTTTTGCAAAATTTTTTACAAATTCGACCGCTTGTGCGGGTATCGAATTACTGTTTACCCGAATGACCGAAACCGCCTTCACCACGTTCGGTTTTTTCAAAATTGTTTACGATATTGAAGCTTGCTTGCACCACCGGTACGAACACCAACTGAGCAATACGGTCGCCGACTTCCACCGTAAACGGTTTATCACTACGGTTCCACAATGACACCATTAACGGACCTTGATAGTCACTATCGATTAAACCGACTAAATTGCCTAGTACGATACCGTTTTTATGCCCTAAACCTGAACGAGGTAAAATTACCGCCGCTAAATTCGGATCAGCGATATAAATGGAAATACCGGTCGGAATCAGTACGGTTTGATCGGGTTCTACGGTTAAAGTGCTTTCAGTTAATGCTCGTAAATCTAAACCGGCCGAACCTTCGGTTGCATAGGCTGGTAATGGGAATTCGTTGCCGATACGGCTATCTAAAATTTTTAAGTCGATTTGTTTCATTTATATTCCTATTTATCGTGTTGAAATTGTTCAATAATCTCGTGAACCAAGGCTTCCGCTAGTTTACTTTTATCGGCAAGCGGTAGCATTTTTTCTCCGTTTTGCCAAAAGAGATGCAGAGCATTTTGATCTTGCCCGAACACTTGTCCGCCGGACACGTCATTGGCGCAAATTAAATCTAAATTCTTACGTTTGAGTTTATCTTTAGCATAGTTCGCTACATCTTGCGTTTCCGCGGCAAAACCGACGGTAAACGGGCGATTTTCGGTTAAATTCGCCACATTGGCGATAATGTCCGGATTTTTCACCAATTTAAGTATCAGCTCGTCATTATCAGCGGTTTTCTTGATTTTTTGCGGAGCAACTTCAGCCATTCGGTAATCGGCAACGGCGGCACAACCAACAAAAATTGCAGATTTTTGCGCAAATCTGACCGCTTGTTGTTCCATCTCGACTGCGGATTCTACATCAATTCGAGTGACATTTGCCGGTGTGGCAAGATTGACCGGGCCGGCAATTAGATTCACTTGTGCACCACGTTTGGCAAATGCTTCAGCAATCGCAAAGCCCATTTTGCCGGAGCTGTGATTGCTGATATAACGTACCGGATCGATCGCTTCACGGGTTGGACCGGCGGTAATGGTCACATTAAGATCTTTCAGATCTTGTGTGTGATTAAAGTGATCGCATACTGTTTGGAAGATCTCGCTTGGTTCGGACATTCTGCCGGCACCGACATCACCACAAGCTTGGAAGCCGCTATTCGGGCCGATCATCTGCACGCCACGATTGGCTAAAACCGCTAAATTTTCTTGCGTGGCTGCTTGTTTGAACATTTGTTGGTTCATTGCCGGTGCGAGTAAAATCGGGCTGGCGGTTGCTAAACAGAGGGTAGAGAGCAAATCATTTGCCATACCGGCACGTAAACGAGCGATAAAATCGGCAGAAGCCGGTGCGATAATGATTAAATCTGCCCATTTTGCCAATTCAATATGACCCATCGCAAGTTCCGCTTGCGGATCTAATAAAGAATCGGAGACCGCATTTGCCGAAATTGCTTGTAGGGTAAGCGGGGTGACAAAAGCTTCTGCCGCCGGTGTTAATACGACGCGAACATCTGCATTAGCTTTTTTGAAATGGCGAATTAATTCAATCGTTTTATAAGCGGCGATTCCACCTGTAATACCCACTAAAATGCGCTTGTTACTGAGCATAGTCATTCCTATTTTGAAATATATTTGATCACTAAATCTTTGTGCTAACAAAGTTAGTAATGATGATGCCGATTCTACCTTAATAAGCACTCACTCACAATAAAGCCATTTTTGCGATCCGTATCGAAAAAATTAAATTTTCCTTTTGTGTCAATCAATTAGCCTCTTTATGCTGTTTTCTTATTACGTTTGATTGAGCAAAAAATAATGAATAATGTTGAATTAATGCCGAGAGAAAAATTATTGGCTTACGGTGTGGAATCATTAACCGACCAAGAATTATTAGCGATTTTTCTACGTACGGGTATCAAGGGCATGCCTGTTATGCAATTATCGCAAGAAGTATTGAACGGTTTCGGTTCGTTACGAGAATTGTTAAGTGCGGATTTAGCTACTTTTTGCCGAATAAAAGGCTTAGGACAAACGCAATTTATTCAGTTGCAAGCCTCAAAGGAAATGACCAAACGTTATTTAGCACAACAAATGCAAGTGAGAGAAAATATTAATGAACCTTATTTAGCCGTAATGTGCTTTCAAGCCGAATTGGAATCGGAAGAACGAGAAGTGTTTATGGTGATGTTTCTCGATAATCAAAACCGCTTAATCAAAAAAGAAAAAATGTTTTACGGTACGATTAATCAAGCAACGGTTTATCCTAGAGAAATCATTAAAGAAGCATTAAAATGTAATGCAGCGGCGATTATCGTCGCTCATAACCATCCGTCGGGTAATTGTACGCCCTCCGAATCGGATAGAATACTGACCAAGAAGATAGAAATGGCGTGCGATTTGGTCGGGATTCGCTTTGTTGATCATATTGTGGTCGGCAAAGGTGATTATTTTTCCTTCGAAGAAGAGAGGTTTCGCCGAAATAATTGATAAATTGAGGCTTGAATAACGCTATTAAAGCGAGTATAATCCGTGGTCTTTAAATATGACTTTGGTCGGGCTGTGCCTGACGAGGCAATTAGCTGAACTGATTATAAGTACTAATCGCCCGAACCATTTAAACATTACTTAAGTAATTGGAGAATTAAAATGTCAAGAGTTTGCCAAGTAACCGGCAAGCGTCCAGCAGTTGGTAACAACCGCTCACACGCATTAAACGCGACTCGTCGTCGTTTTTTACCTAACTTACACACTCACCGTTTCTGGGTTGAGAGTGAAAACCGTTTCGTAACTTTACGCTTAACAGCGAAAGGTATGCGTATTATCGATAAAAAAGGCATCGATGCAGTATTAGCTGAAATCCGTGCTCGTGGCGAAAAAATCTAAGGAGCTAACCAATGGCAGCTAAAGGTAATCGTGAGAAAATCCGTTTAGTTTCTTCAGCAGAAACTGGTCACTTCTATACAACAACTAAAAACAAACGTAATATGCCTGAAAAAATGGAAATCAAAAAATTTGATCCGGTTGTACGTAAACACGTTGTTTATAAAGAAGCTAAAATCAAATAATTTGATTCAGTTTTTAAAGAACCCGACTTTCGAGTCGGGTTTTTTTATGGCTGCGACGAATTAATTAATCGTACCGATTTTGAACTGTTGCGCTTTAATATTACCGTAAGCGGTAAAAATTACTTTCTTTTTTGTAAAAAAAATGTACTATTAGCCGTCCTTAAATGTAACCCTACATTTGAGCCTGTTTCCAACCTATCCCATCTTCTTTTGGGACATATAGGGTAAAAACAAAAAAGCTGAAACGCTTTTTTTAATAAGTAGCGAGTCAAATGCCCCATGGCATCTGTTTTTTAGAAACAGAAAGCTTAGGCTTCCCGCAAGGCACCCGACTTATTTTTTTCACCTCTTTTTAGAAGGTTTTATTTCAAATGACAATTACCACTCCTGTAAAAGCAGTTCTCGCATCAAACAAACATTTCTTAGATCGCCAAGATAAAATGGAATCGAATGTTCGTAGTTATCCTCGTAAATTACCTTTTGCATATGCAAAAGCGCAAGGTTGTTGGGTAACAGACGTTGAGGGTAACGAATACCTTGACTTCTTAGCGGGCGCAGGAACACTTGCATTAGGTCACAACCATCCGGTATTAATGCAATCAATCAAAGATGTATTAGACAGCGGTTTACCGTTACATACGCTTGACTTAACCACTCCGTTAAAAGACGCATTCACAGAAGAATTACTTTCATTCTTCCCGAAAGATCAATATATCCTTCAATTTACCGGTCCATCAGGTGCGGATGCTAACGAAGCGGCAATTAAATTAGCGAAAACTTATACCGGTCGCGGTAACGTGATCGCATTTTCCGGCGGTTTCCACGGTATGACGCACGGAGCGTTATCATTAACCGGTAACTTAAGTGCGAAAAATGCGGTACAAAACTTAATGGCAGGCGTACAATTTATGCCGTACCCTCATGAATATCGTTGCCCGTTCGGTATCGGTGGTGAAGCCGGTGCAAAAGCGGTTGAACACTATTTCGAAAACTTTATCGAAGATGTGGAAAGCGGTGTAGTAAAACCGGCAGCGGTCATTTTAGAAGCGATTCAAGGTGAAGGCGGTGTTGTTCCCGCACCAATCAGCTTCTTACAAAAAGTACGTGAAGTGACTAAAAAACACGGCATCTTAATGATCGTGGACGAAGTTCAAGCAGGCTTCTGCCGTAGCGGTAAAATGTTTGCATTTGAACACGCAGGCATTGAACCTGATGTAGTAGTAATGTCAAAAGCGGTCGGCGGTTCATTACCGTTAGCGGTATTAGCGATTCGTAAAGAATTCGACGCATGGCAACCGGCGGGTCACACCGGTACTTTCCGTGGTAACCAATTAGCAATGGCGACCGGTTATGCTTCATTAAAAATTATGCGTGAAGAAAACTTAGCGCAAAATGCACAAGAACGTGGCGAATACTTAACTAACGCATTGCGCGAATTAAGCAAAGAATTCCCGTGTATCGGTAATGTACGTGGTCGCGGCTTAATGATGGGTATCGATATCGTTGATGAGCGTAAACCACAAGATGCAACCGGTGCTTACCCACAAGACGGCGAATTAGCGGTTGCAATTCAAAAAGCGTGTTTCAATAATAAATTATTGTTAGAACGTGGCGGTCGCGGCGGTAACGTAGTACGTGTGCTTTGTGCAGTAAACATCAACCAAGCGGAATGTGAAGAGTTTATCAAACGCTTTAAACAATCTGTGGCGGATGCAATCAAAGCAGTTCGTGGCTAATTCTAACCCTACACGAGTCGTGTAGGGTTGCCTTATCTGAGCCACTTTGTGGCTCTTTTTATATGATAGCCCGAATGGGGCTGAGCTTAATTAACTAACCTAGCACGGCTTGTGCTAGGTGCGAGAGAAAAAATGGCAGATATTTCAAAACACAGACAATCGCTTTTCTGTAATGATCCGCAATCAATCTCGGATTACGAAAATGCGATGAATAATGCGGTGCAAGCGGTTAGTTCTTGGTTAAAAAATGACAAAATGTACACAGGTGGTTCAATCAAGCAAATGCGTGCTTTGATTGACGGCTTTAATCCGTCAAAAGAAGGCGTAGGCGTACAAAAATCACTTGATCACTTAGTGGAAATTTTCTTAAAACCAAGTCTTAAAGTACATCACCCACATTCGCTTGCGCATTTACATTGCCCGACAATGGTAACTAGTCAAATTGCGGAAGTGTTAATTAATGCCACCAACCAATCAATGGATTCTTGGGATCAAAGCCCGGCGGGTTCGATTATGGAAGAACATTTAATTGATTGGTTACGTCAAAAAGTCGGCTACGGCGCAGGTACTTCTGGCGTGTTTACTTCAGGCGGTACGCAATCAAACCTCATGGGCGTATTGCTTGCTCGTGACTGGGCGATTGCGAAAAACTGGAAAAACGAAGACGGCTCGGAATGGTCGGTTCAGCGTGACGGTATTCCGGCAGATGCAATGAAAAATGTGAAAGTCGTTTGCTCGGAAAATGCTCACTTCTCAGTGCAAAAAAATATGGCAATGATGGGGATGGGCTTCCAATCTGTGGTAACAGTGCCTTGCAATGAAAACGCTCAAATGGACGTTGTAGCATTAGAAAAAACATTGGAGGATTTAACCGCACAAGGCAAGATTATCGCTTGTGTGGTAGCAACAGCCGGTACGACAGACGCCGGTGCAATCGATCCGTTAAAAGAAATTCGTGCAATCACCAATAAATTCGGTGCGTGGTTACATGTAGATGCAGCTTGGGGTGGTGCGTTATTACTTTCTAAAGATTTCCGTCATTTCTTAGACGGCATTGAAGAAACAGACTCAATCACCTTAGATTTCCACAAACACTTCTTCCAAAGTATTTCGTGTGGTGCATTCTTATTAAAAGATCAAGCGAACTATCGTTTTATCGACTATAAAGCGGATTACCTCAATTCAGAATATGATGAGGCGCACGGTGTACCGAACTTAGTGGCGAAATCTTTACAAACCACTCGTCGTTTTGACGCATTAAAATTATGGTTCACGGTAGAAGCGTTAGGTGAAGATTTATACGCTTCAATGATTGACCACGGTGTGAAATTAACTAAAGAAGTGGAAGGCTATATTAACGCCACTGACGGCTTAGAAATGTTAGTGCCAAGCCAATTCGCTTCGGTGTTATTCCGTGTGGTACCGCAAGGCTATCCGGCAGAATTTATCGATACCTTAAACCAAAATGTAGCGGACGAACTTTTCGCACGTGGCGAAGCAAATATTGGTGTGACCAAAGTAGGTGATAAGCAATCACTTAAGATGACTACATTAAGCCCGATTGCAACCTTGGAAAACGTGAAAGCGTTATTAGCACAAGTATTAGCGGAAGCGGATCGTATTAAAGATTCAATTGTGAACGGTACTTATGTGCCGCCGATTGATTAATGGGTACATTTTGAGTAAAAAAAGACCGCTTGTAAGCGGTCTTTTTTATGCTTATTTTTGAATTAAATAGCGTAAAGTCGCACCGTCTTGTTCTACGCTTAATAGCGTATAGCCGTGATTTTTCATATCAACCGGAATATTATTGATTGATTGTGCGCAATCGCTTAATACTTCTAAGATCTCGCCTTCTTGTAGCGTCGGCAAAGTTTCTAAAGTGGCAATTGCTGGATAAGGGCAAGGTTCGCCTAACATATCCAATGTATAATCCGGTGTAATCTCGCTTGGGTGTTTGTCTTTTTGTTCAATAACGATAAAGGCCATGGTTTGTTTCCTTCTGATTAGTTGATGGTATAGGTATTGGTTGCCGCCACTCTTGCTTTCGCTTTTCTGATAAAGCGTTTTTCCCACCATACGATAAAGATAAGGCAAGCAATCATTAAGGCGTAGTTAATCAATAAGCCGCTAATCGGGCCGAATGATTTTAATAAGTTAATTTTTTCGTAATCTAGAGCAAGTACCGGGGCTAAATCATCCCAAAGATAAGCAAGTAAGGTTGAACCGATAACATTACCGACACCTACCCACATAAAATGTACTTGTCCTTCCATTGCACGATACATCCAACCGGTTTCACAGCCGCCGGCTAACACGATACCGAAACCAAATAATAAACCGCCGATAATCGCATTCGGCCCTGCCCACATAATTTTAGGGTTCATCCCTAACTGAATATAACTGAATACGCAAATCGTGCCGATTAACATTCCGTAAATAATGGCTTTGCCCATATGTGAACGACCGGAAACCCAAAGGTCGCGGAAAGCGGAGGTAAAGCAAATTTGCGCTCGCTCGATCAATAAACCGAAGCCGAGTCCGAATAACATTGCAAAACCTAATTTAATCGAGTATTGCAATACATAGATTGACGCGATTGTCCAAGCGGTAAAGACCACAACACCAATCCAAAAGCGAAATTGTGCCTGCTTCGGATTGCTAGCCTCCACTTTTCCCGCACCTTTTTTCAATTTAAGCGGAGGGCGGAACATCGGCAGCAAAGTGAATTTTACCCCTGCGTAAGTCCCGATTGCGGTAGCAACCGTGAAATACCAAGCGTGCATAGAAAATTGCGGGATACCGGTAAACAGAGAAGCAAGGTTACAGCCCATTGCAAGACGTGCGCCGAAGCCGGCTAAAATACCGCCGATTAACGCCTGAATAATTCGAATTTTATTTTGCGGCATCCGAATTTTCATATTATTCGCCCAAAGTGCGGCAGCGATACAGCCGGCGAACATACCGAGAATCATTAATCCGTCAATACGGGTTAGAATGGTTCCTTCCAGACTCATAAGGTTGAAATATCCCCAACCTGAAACATCAACGCCTAGAATTTGTAAAATTTCTCCGCCCCAGCGGGTAAATTCACCGGTTACCGCCCAATAAGTACCGGTTAAGCCGAAATAATAAGCGGAAAGAATGCCGGCTGCGATAACGGCAGGAACAGGATTCCAAAATTTAATAAGATAGGTCTGTTTGAATTGTTGCCAAATTTCTAACATAAGTCCTTAAATCCTTAAGAGAAGTTAAAAATGACAAGAAAAGGTATAATGATGAATAAATAGAATGGATTAAACAATCAGATTTGTTCATTTCCTATACACAAGCCTTGCGATATATCGAATGAATCTTTAAAAGATTAACGAAATTTTAACAATTAAAATATTTTCGTCAATAGCTTTAAATAACAAAACGAAAATACCTATTTTTTCTTGACTTATTTTGAATAATTGCTTTAATGGTAGGTCGATTTTTTCTTTCGAAATTCAGCAATAAATAATTAATAAGAGGCATATTATGGCAGAGAGTTTTAGCGTTACACGTCGTTTTTTTGATGATAAAAATTATCCGCGCGGTTTTGCACGCCACGGCGATTATACCATTCGTGAAGCACAAACTTTAGAGCAATTCGGTCAAGCGTGTTTAGCGTTAGAATCAGGCGAACGTAGTCCGGTAACGGCGGAAGAAGAACGTTTTGTTGCCGTAATGAAGGGCAATGAGATTGCTGAAAGCATTATTGAAAAATCATGGTTAAAATACCGTTCATTAACCAGCAAAACCAAACGTATTTATACCCTTTCGGGTAATGCGGGTAACGATGCCGGTGATGATTTCAGCGCGGCTGAATAATCGGTATTTCTGAGCATTTGCAGTTTTAATGATGCCACGAAATACGCTGAAGACACATAAGTGTCGGTAGGGGTATTTTGTGGTTTCTTTTTTTCTACTATTTTTCTACTATTTTAAATTTGCCGTCTTTTAGTCGGCAGGCAAAATGAACCCTGATAAATTATGAATCTTCCTATTGAGCAATATGCCGATCTTCTTGCAGAAAAAGCGAAAAATTTAACCGCTTTACTTGCGCCTTTTAATCCGCCTGAGCTTGAAGTATTTGAGTCTGAAACCAGCCATTTCCGTATGCGTGCCGAATTTCGAGTATGGCATGATACTAACGAAGTCGGAGAAAACGAGCTGTATCACATTATGTTCGATCAGGAAACCAAGCAACGTTATCGTGTTGATCAATTCCCGATTGCTAATCATCTGATTAATAAGATGATGAGTAGTTTGCTTGCTGAAATTAAGGGCAATGAATTATTGACTCGTAAATTATTTCAAGTGGATTATCTCAGTACATTAAGCGGTGAAATTGCGGTATCGCTGCTTTATCACAAAAAGTTAAGCGAAGAATGGCAAACGGAAGCTGCAGCATTAAAAGTGCGTTTGGAACATCAAGGGTTTAAGGTACAAATTATCGGACGTGCGACTAAGCAGAAAATGGCGTTAGATCGTGATTATGTTGAAGAAGTATTGCCGGTGGACGGGCGTAATTTAATTTATCGCCAAGTGGAAAACAGCTTTACCCAGCCGAATGCGAAAATGAATATCAAGATGTTGGAATGGGCGAGAAGCTGTACTCGACACAGTAGCGGCGATTTATTAGAACTTTACTGCGGTAATGGGAATTTTTCGATTGCATTAGCGGAGAACTTCCGCAAAGTGTTGGCTACCGAGATTTCAAAATCTTCGGTGCAATCGGCGCAATATAATATTGAGCAGAACGGGATCGATAATTTGCAAATTATTCGAATGTCGGCGGAAGAATTTACTCAAGCGATGAACGGTGTACGCGAGTTTAATCGTTTAAAAGGCATCGATTTAAAGGAATATGATTGTAATACGATTTTTGTTGATCCGCCGCGAGCCGGTTTAGACCAAGATACTTTAAATATGGTACAGGCTTACGAGAGAATTTTATATATTTCGTGCAATCCGCATACGTTGGCGGAGAATTTACAACA
This sequence comes from Actinobacillus genomosp. 1, assembly GCF_029774175.1. Lineage (NCBI taxonomy): Bacteria > Pseudomonadati > Pseudomonadota > Gammaproteobacteria > Pasteurellales > Pasteurellaceae > Actinobacillus > Actinobacillus genomosp. 1. Next base: position 2,295,127 of record NZ_CP103834.1, read on the forward strand.
ATTATCTCAAACGCATCGTATTGAACGTGCGGCACTTTTTGATCAATTCCCTTATACGCATCACGTTGAAAGCGGTGTATGGCTGATTAGGAAATAAACATAAATAGTTGGTTATGCTGAAAAATAAATCATTTAGTGATTTTTGTAGATTTTTCGCTTGACCGATTTTGATAAAACTTATATTATTCCGCTCGTTTTCAACGGAGGAATGGTCGAGTGGTTGAAGGCACCGGTCTTGAAAACCGGCGAGGGTTTACGCCCTCCGTGAGTTCGAATCTCACTTCCTCCGCCATCAAATTTACAACTTGTTGATTTAATAAATCAGCAAGTTTTTTTCTCTAAACGAGAATACAATTTAGAATATGTTTTCAATCCGGAGGAATGGTCGAGTGGTTGAAGGCACCGGTCTTGAAAACCGGCGAGGGTTTACGCCCTCCGTGAGTTCGAATCTCACTTCCTCCGCCATCTATTCAGAGCCGCTTGTAATGCAAATTACAAGCGGTTTTTTCTTAGCTAAATTTTGCAAATTCCCAAATAAATTAGACCGCTTACAGACAACAAAAAAGCACAGAACGTATATTCTGTGCTTTTGATGTTTTTATAACCAACCTTTGCGTTTAAAGTAGATATAAGGTGTGGCGGCGGCACAAAGCATTAAACCGATAGCCATCGGATAGCCGTATTTAAAGTGTAATTCCGGCATAAATTCAAAGTTCATTCCGTAAGTGGAGGCGACCAGCGTTGCCGGTAGGAACATCACCGATACGATCGAGAAAAATTTCATAATTCTATTCTGCTCGATATTGATATAACCCATTGCCGCTTGCATCAGGAAGTTCACTTTTTGGAACAACGATTCGTTATGCGGCTGGAGCGATTCAATATCTCGCATAATATCGCGAGCCTGTTCAAGCTGATTATTCGGCAAGCGGGTTTTACGCAATAAGAAACTTAACGCACGTTGCGTATCCATCAGACATAAACGCACTTTTGAACTGGCGTCTTCCAATTCGGTTAAATCGGAAAGCGCATCGTCAAAATTCTCACTTTCTTGCTTACCGTTTAAGATCACACGGCTTAAGGTTTCTAAATCCGCATAAATCGTTTCGATCACATCCGCAAGTTGTTCGATTTTGGTTTCGAATAAGTCGAGCAACAATTCGTACGCATTACTATCGATTAATTTTTCACGGCGAGAGCGCATTCGATATAAACGGAACGCCGGTAAATCGCGTTCACGCAAGGTAAATAAACGCCCGTCACGAATGGTAAATGCAACGGTGGCAATATCGGCATAATCGTCATCATCTAAACAATAGAAAAAAGAGTGAAGGTGTAAGCCGTCTTCGTCTTCGAAAAAGCGAGCGGAAGCCTCTAAGTCTTCCAATTCGTGTTCTTCGGCAAGCGTTTGGTCTAAACCGCGTTGTAATACGCTACGTTCGTCATCGCTCGGGTCGATTAGATCAATCCAAATCGCATCGTTTAACTGATCGGTTGCGGTTTCATCAACGCTGATAAGACGTGCGTTATCTAAAGCAAATGCACGGATCATTTTATTCTCCAATGGTTAGGAGGTAATGAACAAAAAGGAACAAAAAAGATACTAGGCGAGAGTTACCGACTTGTCGGCAACCTGAGGGTTTGGACAAGTGGGTTAGAAACCTGATAAGTATCGACTGTGACTGTCCAAAATTGTAATCCTCAAATAAAAATAGTGTGCGAATGGTACAGATTAACCGCTTTCTAGTCAAGCAAGCGGTTATTTACTTACTTGATTTTGCAAAATTTTAAGGAAAAACGACCGCTTTTTTGCTATCGTTAGCACTCCGAAATAATCGATGAGAATTTAACGATGACTGATTTACAACACACGACAGAAACAGCTGAAAACGAAACAACCCATTTCGGTTTTAAAACCGTTGCCAAAGAAGAAAAACAACAACTGGTTGCTAATGTATTTCACAGCGTTGCCGGCAAATACGACTTAATGAATGATTTGCTTTCGTTTGGTATTCATCGTGTTTGGAAGCGTTTTACCATTGACTGCAGCGGTGTGCGTAAAGGGCAAAAAGTGTTGGATCTTGCCGGCGGGACCGGTGACTTTACCGCAAAATTTTCGCGTATTGTCGGCGAAACTGGTGAAGTGGTATTAGCTGATATTAATAGCTCGATGTTGGAAGTCGGTCGTGAAAAATTGCGTAATTTAGGTGTAGTCGGCAATGTCAGTTATGTACAAGCAAATGCGGAATGTCTGCCGTTTGCGGATAATACCTTTGATTGCGTGGTGATTAGTTTCGGTTTGCGTAATGTGACGGACAAAGACAAAGCGTTACGTTCGATGTTTCGTGTGTTGAAGCCGGGTGGTCGTTTATTGGTGTTGGAGTTCTCAAAACCGATTATTGATCCGATTAGCCAGTTATATAATTTTTATTCTTTTAATATTTTGCCGAAAGTGGGTGAAGTGGTGGTAAATGATGCAGATAGCTATCGCTATCTTGCCGAATCAATTCGTATGCATCCGAAACAAGACGAATTAAAAGCGATGATGGAAAATGCCGGTTTTGAAAGCGTGAATTATTACAACTTAAGTGCCGGTATTGTAGCGTTACATCGAGGATATAAGTTTTAATTTATCTTTTTGAATTGGAATCCAAGGAATACGCTATGCTATCTCAACTTAAACAGCAACTTATGTTGCCGCAGTTTGCGTTCGGTGCGATAGAAACCGCTTTTAATGCGCTGATTCAACGTTCACCGCATGTATTGCCGGCATTACGTAAGTTAGCGGGCAAGTGTTTACATATTGAATTAACTTCACCGGCAGTTAATTTTTATCTGATCTTTAGCGAAACTCGCGCGGAATGGCTATCGGTTTACGAAGGCGAAGCAGATTGCCACATACAACTTTCGTTTGAAACCTTGCCGAAACTTGCCGATAAAGCGAAATTAACCGAACTGATTAATAACAAATCATTGGTGCTGAACGGCGATATTCAGGTGTTACAACATTTCACCGCATTGTTAGATGAATTGGAAAAAGATCCTGCCGAATTGTTATCGCCTTTTGTCGGCGATGTTTTGGCTCAGACCTCAACTGATTTCGCTAAAAAATTATTTAACAAACTCAAAGGGCAAATTGAGCAGAATCATCAGCATCTCGCAGAGAATTTAATGAACGAACGTCCGGTATTGGTACATCGCTTACAAGCGGTTAATTTTTATGATCAAGTGGCAGAACTTGAACAACAAGCGGTCGAATTTGAACGAAAATTTGCAAAACTTGAGAATAAATTATGACCTTTAACAATACTCGCCGCTTTTATAAAATTGTTACTACATTTCTGCGTTACGGCATTGATGAAATCATTCCGGATATTCCGCTTACTCGCTATGCTCGTTTAGGACGTAAAGCTCTGTTTTGGGTGAGAAATCAACACAAAGATCAGCCGTTCGGCGTGCGTTTACGTTTAGCTTTGCAAGAGTTAGGACCGGTGTGGATTAAACTCGGACAAATGCTTTCAACTCGCCGTGATTTATTTGAACCGGAATTAGCGGATCAGCTTGCTTTATTGCAGGATTCGGTTGAACCTTTTGACGGTAAATTAGCCCGTCAAATTATTGAACAAGCCTTAGGCGGAAGCCTTGAAACTTGGTTTGATGAATTTGATGAGCAAGCGCTTGCTTCCGCTTCGATCGCACAGGTTCACACGGCAAAATTTAATCAAAATCAACCGCTTGCCGGCAAAGATGTCGTGCTTAAAGTGATTCGTCCGGATATTGTACCGATTATCAAAGCGGATATTGCGTTGATGTACCGTCTGGCAAGTTGGATTCCTCGCCTTTCAAATGATGCGAAGCGTTTACGTGCAACCGAAGTGGTGCGTGAATACGAAAAAACGCTACTTGATGAGCTGGATTTGACCCGAGAAATGGCAAATGCGATTCGCTTGCGCAATAACTTTGAAAACAGCGAAATGTTATATGTGCCGGAAATGTATCAGGATTTTTGTCATAAAAACGTGATTGTGATGGAGCGTATTTATGGTATTCCGGTATCGGATGTCGAAACGCTCAAAGCCAACGGTACGGATATGAAATTATTGGCGGAACGTGGCGTACAAGTGTTCTTCACTCAAGTATTTCGTGACAGCTTTTTCCATGCCGATATGCACGCCGGTAATATTTTCGTTAATCCGAATCATCCGGAAAATCCGCAATATATCGGCATTGACTGCGGTATTGTCGGTACACTGAATCAAAATGATAAACGCTATTTAGCGGAAAGTTTTGTTGCCTTTTTTAATCGAGATTATCGCCGCGTGGCGTTAATGCACGTGGAGTCAGGCTGGACACCGCCAGATACCGATATTGATGCGTTTGAACAGGCGTTCCGTGAAGTATGCGAGCCGATTTTTGCTAAACCGCTATCGGAAATTTCCTTTGGACATGTGTTATTGAATTTGTTTAATGTGGCTCGTGAATTTAATATGGAAGTGCAGCCGCAATTAGTATTGTTACAGAAGACATTGCTTTATATTGAGGGTTTAGGCAGACAGGTTTATCCGCAGCTGGATTTATGGCAAACCGCAAAACCGTTTTTACAAAATTGGCTGAATGAACAAGTCGGTGTGAAAGCGATTTTACGTGATTTAAAACAACGCGCGCCGCAATTTAGAGAACATTTTGCCGAATTTCCGGAAGCGGTATTCAACGCTTTACAGCAACAGAAGCAGATTAATTTCCGTTTAGATGAGCTAAATAAAACCTTGCAAGCGCAAGGACAACAGAAATCCCGTAATATGCAAAGCATCGTTAGCGGATTAATTATTCTTACGGTACTTTGGCGATTTGACAGTTTACCGCTATGGATAAGTTGCAGTTTATTGATTACGGCATTGTTCGCTTTATTACTAAAAAAGAAAGTGATAATAAACTTTTGGTTTATATTGGTCATATACTAAAATTAGCATATAATGCAGAAGATTATTTTCAAACCTAAAACAAAAAAGAGGAGCCTGTATGGGTGGCATTAGCATTTGGCAATTACTGATTATCGTCGCAATTATCGTATTATTATTCGGTACAAAAAAATTACGTACTTTGGGTACGGATTTAGGTGAATCCGTAAAAGGTTTCAAAAAAGCGATGGCGGATGATAAATCTCAACCTCAAGATGCAAGTTTTGAAAAAGTAGAAGCGAAAGAAGCGACTTCTACCGAACAAAAAACGAAAGAAAAAGAGCAGGCGTAATTCGTGTTTGATATAGGTTTTTCTGAATTAGTACTCATTTTTATTGTGGGTTTGGTTGTATTGGGCCCGCAACGTTTGCCTATTGCCATCAAAACGGTAATGGGATGGATTCGTACAATTCGAGGATTAGCTGCAAACGTACAAAATGAACTTGCTCAAGAGCTGAAATTACAGGAACTTCAAGAAAGTATTAAGAAAGCGGAAAAACTTAACTTAACTACACTTTCGCCGGAATTAAGTAAAACCGTTGAAGAATTGAAACAGTCGGCTCAAAAAATGCAAAGTGATTTGGATTCCGCCAAAGGCGAGATTACCAAATTAACGGATGAGCAAGTGGCGAATATTCAGAATAATATTGCACAAGAAGAACAAAATCTGGCGACTATACAGCCGGATGCTTTGCAAAAAACGGAAGAAAGCCAACCGCTTGCCGATACTGTGAAATCTGAGGATAATTCTCCGCTTTCACCGGCGGAGATTGCCGAACAAGCCGAATTGGACGAATCTCAATTTGCAGCTTATTACCCGCCTGATGATGATTTAGCTTCTCCAACGCCTTCACAACCACAGGATAAACAGAATGTCAGTTGAAGAATCTCAACCTCTGATTAGCCATTTAGTTGAATTAAGAAACCGCTTGCTCCGTAGTTTTATTTGTGTGCTAGTGGTTTTTTGCGCTTTGGTTTATTGGGCAAATGATATTTATACTTTGCTTGCCACGCCGCTAACAGAGAATTTGCCCGCAGGGGCGACGATGATTGCAACCAATGTTGCAACACCTTTTTTTACACCGATTAAATTAACCGGTGTTGTGGCGGTATTCTTATCCGTCCCCTTTATTTTGTATCAAATCTGGGCATTTGTCGCACCGGCGTTATATAAACATGAAAAACGTTTGATTTACCCTTTATTAGTATCAAGTACGTTATTGTTTTATGCCGGGGTTGCTTTCGCGTACTATATCGTGTTCCCGCTTGTATTCGGTTTCTTAACCAGTACCGCACCGGAAGGCGTACAAATGGCTACCGACATTAGCAGCTATTTGGATTTTATCTTAACGATTTTCTTAGCTTTCGGTATTTGTTTTGAAGTACCTGTTGCGATTATTTTATTATGCTGGTCGGGTGTAACATCCGCTGATGATTTACGTGCGAAACGACCTTATATTATTGTCGCGGCGTTTGTTATCGGTATGTTATTAACGCCTCCGGACGTTTTTTCTCAAACATTATTAGCAGTACCGATGTGTTTGCTATTTGAAGTAGGGTTATTTTTCTCGAAGTTTTATAAAGGTCGAGACGAGCAACCGGAAACAATCGCCAATTAATCCCAACCCGCTTGCAAGCGGGTTATTTTTTACTAAAATTTGCAAAATTAGGAAGCAATTATGACTCAATATCTTAACACTTCATTTCCCACTCGTCGTATGCGTCGTTTACGTAAACATGATTTCAGCCGTCGTTTAGTGGCGGAAAGTCAATTGACTGCCTGCGATTTAATTTATCCGGTATTTGTGATTGAAGGCGAAAATCAGCGAGTAAAAGTACCGTCTATGCTGGGCGTAGAGCGTTTAACTATTGATCAGTTATTAATTGAAGCGGGTGAATTGGTTAAATATGGTGTGCCACTCATTGCACTTTTCCCAGTTGTCGGTGAATCTAAAAAATCGCTAATGGCGGAAGAAGCCTATAATCCGGAAGGTTTGGCACAGCGTGCAGTACGTGCATTAAAAGCGGCATATCCGGAATTAGGTGTGATGACCGATGTGGCGTTAGATCCTTTCACAACTCATGGGCAGGACGGTATTATTGATGCGGAAGGCTATGTGCTAAATGACATCACTACCGAAGTATTGGTAAAACAAGCGGTATCCCATGCGGAAGCCGGAGCGGATATCGTTGCGCCAAGCGATATGATGGACGGTCGTATCGGTAAAATTCGTGAAGCACTTGAAGCAAAAGGCTTAATCAATACGCAAATTATGGCGTATTCGGCTAAATATGCGTCAAATTATTACGGGCCGTTCCGTGATGCGGTCGGTTCTGCAGGTAACTTAAAAGGCGGTAATAAATTTACTTATCAAGTTGATCCGGCGAATGCGAACGAAGGTTTACACGAAGTGGCAATGGATATTCAAGAAGGGGCGGATATGGTAATGGTAAAACCGGGTATGCCTTATTTGGATATGGTATGGCGTGTAAAAGAAACTTTCGGCGTACCGACGTTTGCTTATCAAGTATCCGGTGAATACGCAATGCATATGGCGGCGATTCAAAACGGCTGGTTAAAAGAACGTGAATGCGTCATGGAAGGTTTACTTTGCTTCAAACGCGCGGGAGCGGACGGTATTTTAACGTATTTCGCCAAAACGGTAGCGAAGTGGCTATACGAAGATAATCGTAAGTAATAAGACCGGCTAAATGTAAGCGGTTAGATTGAATGAATTTTTTGTAATACATTTGGTCTAACCGTTACTTTTTTAGGAGGTAATAAATGAACGAACCCTTTTTTCTTCAGCCGTCTGACGATTCACAACGTAAGATAATGTATATCAGTTACGGGTTATTCGGATTAGGGATTATTTTCGGCGGCTTACCGGCAATTGCCGGTGTAATTCTGGCTTATATCAAACGTGAAGATATGCAAGGAACAGCATATTATGATCATATGTGTTTTTTAATTCGCACTTTCTGGGGAACATTAGCCGGTTTTGTTTTAGGTATGATTCTTTCGCTTATCGGAATCGGTATCGTGTTAATTTGGCTTATAAGTATTTGGTATGTTTTCCGAGTTATTTACGGGGCGGTTAAATTATTTGATAATAAATCGGTAACGCCAACCGGTTGGTTTATGTAGCGAGTTGTAAAAAAGCGGTCAAAAATACGACCGCTTTTTTGCTATTTAGTATTTCTTATTCGCCTTACTAGCGGGGCAGCTTTTGGCAGCGAGGACAGAAATAACTATTACGTTGCCCGATAACTTTCGCTTCAATCGTCGTACCGCAATCATTACAAGCCTCGCCTTTGCGTCCGTAAACTTGTAATACTTGTGCGAAATAACCCGGTTTACCGTCCGGTTGAATAAAATCTCTAAGCGTTGTTCCGCCTTGAATAATCGCTTTGGTCAGTACTTCTTTAATCACTTTCACTAAACGTTCGCATTGCTTCTCGGTAAGATTTTGCGCAGCAAGTTCCGGATGAATCCCTGCTGTAAATAATGACTCACAAGCATAGATATTACCGACACCCACCACAATATCGTTATTCATAATAAAGTTTTTGACTGCCACGGTTTTGTTACGGCTTCGAGCAAATAAATACTCAGCAGTAAAAGCTTCCGATAACGGCTCTGGCCCTAGGCGAGTAATAAGTTCGTGTTGTTCGGCATTTTCAGTCCACAGCCAACATCCGAATTTACGCGGATCGTTATAACGTAAAACTGTCCCGTCTTGCGTGATAAGATCAACATGATCATGTTTACCGGCAGCTTGTTGGTGTTCTTGTAAAATACCGAGCGATCCGGACATACCTAAGTGAATTAAAATATCACCTTGTGTAGTATGTAAAATTAAATATTTTGCTCGGCGAGATAAGGAAACGATTTTTGCCCCTTGCATATGTTGTAATTCATCTGAAATCGCCCAACGCAATTTATCAGTGCGTACTGCAATTTGCTTAATTGTTTTTCCTTGTAGGTAAGGCTCTACACCTCGTAAGCTGGTTTCAACTTCCGGCAATTCAGGCATATATATTCTCCAAAATACTCGATAAACAAAGGGCAAGGATAACCTTGCCCGATGGATGATATAATTAATTTGATCTTACTAAGCGGCTAAAGATTGCCCCAATCAGTAATCCGCCTACCGCAAACGGTAGCCATTCCATTGAATATACTTTAAGCGGTAAGTTTTCGGTAATACTTACGCCTGCTACGGAAAGAATGGATACGATTGTTACGAGAATCAGCGAAACACGTAATGCTAATAACGGGAGTTTCACAAACAGATTCAAGAGCAGTAAGAAAATAATCGACATAGCAATCGGATAAAGTACAAGTAATACCGGAATAGATTTACTGATAACCGCACTTAACCCCTGATTCGCTAAACCGAAACCGATTAACGTACAAACAATCGCATAAGTTTTATAAGAAATTTTCGGGAAAATTTCATGGAAATATTCACTTACCGATACGACAAGACCGATTGCAGTGGTTAAACAGGCAAGGGATACGATGATACCTAACAAGGTTCTACCTAAATCCCCGAAGGCTTGTGTTGCGGCAGTGTTGAGAATATAAGTACCTAAGTCTTGTTTTTTAGCTGCCAAATCCGCCAATACTTCCGCAGAAATCGGTAATTTATTACCAATCCAACCGATAGATAAATAAATTAACGCTAATAAAATCGCAGCAATTACCCCTGCCATTGCCGTTTGTTTACTTAACGCTTTGGTTTCGGATAAGCCTTTACTTTTAATTGCATTAATCACGATAACCGAAAACGCCACAGAGGCTAACGCATCCATTGTATTGTAACCGGCAAGAATGCCGTTTACCATTGGTGCTTCCATTACATTACTGCTTGACGGATTATCGGAGAGCAGTGCAATGCCGCTAATTACCAACGCAAGAATGGCGATTAATAGTGCCGGTGTCAAAATCGCTCCGATTCGTTCCACCATTTTTGACGGGTTTAAACTTAACCAAATGGTTAAAGCAAAATATACCGCAGTAAAAATCAGTAAAGAAACGGTAGTTTGTTCACCTAAAAACGGTAATGCAGCCATTTCATAAGCGGTTGCCGCAGTACGAGGAATCGCAAAGAAAGGCCCGATAGTTAAGTAAATAGCAACTAAAAATAGCACGGAGAACCACGGGTGAATACGATGTAACGCTTCTTTATAACCGCCTTTGTAAGAGGCACTGACGATAATACCGAGTAACGGTAAACCTACCCCGGTAATAATAAAGCCGATAGTTGCAGTCCAGAAATCCGCACCGCTTTCAAAGCCTAATTTCGGCGGAAAAATTAAATTACCCGCCCCAAAGAAAATGGCAAACAGCATAAAGCCGACCACAAAAGTATTTTTAGTCATAATACAACACTCGTTTTTTCATCTATTAATGATGAATTGATATTTAATATAAAAAGAAAAGGAGACCCGAAAAAATAGTAAAACCGAACTTTACCGAAAGAGCAAAGCTCGGTTAAAAACAGACCGCTTGCAGCGGTTAGTTCATATATAAACCACCGTTTACATGGATGGTTTCGCCGGTGATGTATTTCGCATCATCACTTGCTAAAAATGCGACCGCTTTGGCAATATCTTGTGCAGAACCTAATTGACCTGCCGGAATTTGGCTTAAGATCGCTTGCTTTTGATCTTCGTTTAATTCGTCTGTCATATCGGTTGCGATAAAGCCCGGTGCAACAACGTTTACCGTAATACCACGAGAAGCGACTTCTTTCGCTAATGATTTCGAAAAGCCGACTAAACCCGCTTTTGCCGCACAGTAGTTAGTTTGACCCGGGTTACCCATTGAGCCGACTACCGAACCGATCGTAATGATACGTCCGCCTTTTTTCATCATTGGACGTAATACCGCTTTAGATAAGCGATATACGGAAGTTAAGTTGGTTTGAATAATGTCGAACCAATCGTCTTCTTTCATACGCATCAATAAACCGTCACGAGTGATACCCGCATTGTTTACTAAAATATCAACATCACCGAAATCCGCTTTAATTTGAGCTAAAACGGCTTCGATAGAAGCTGCATCCGTTACGTTTAAAACTAAACCTTTGCCATGTTCGCCTAAGTATGCAGAAATACTTTCCGCGCCTTTTTCCGATGTTGCAGTACCAATCACGGTTGCACCTTTTGCTACCAATTCTTCTGCGATAGCTTTACCAATACCACGAGTTGCACCCGTTACTAATGCGATTTTACCTTGCATTTTTGACTTGCTCCTATTTATTGTAGGGACGCCATGCTTGGCGTCCGTTATATATTACTGTGCGACAGCTTCTAATGAAGCCACGTCATTGACTGCTTTGGCATTTAACTCTTTCACGATACGACCTGCTAAACCGGTTAATACTTTACCCGGGCCGATTTCATAAAGAGTTGCAACACCTTCGTTTGCCATTTTTTCTACCGTCTCAGTCCAACGAACCGGGTTGTAAAGCTGGCGAACGAGTGCGTTACGAATTGCTTCAGCATCTGTCTCTACACTAACATCAACATTATTAATAACTGGTACAACCGGTGCGTTTAACGTGATATTTTGTAATGCTTCGGCTAATTTATCCGCAGCCGGTTTCATTAATGCACAGTGAGAAGGTACGCTTACCGCTAATGGTAATGCACGTTTTGCACCTGCCGCTTTACATAATTCACCCGCTTTTTCTGCAGCCGCTTTTGTACCGGCAATAACCACTTGTCCCGGGCTGTTGAAGTTTACTGCTGAAACGATTTCGCCGACTTCCGCTTGAGCTTGTTCACAAGCATTAATAATCGCTTCGTTATCTAAGCCGATAATCGCATACATTGCACCTGTACCCGCCGGTACAGCTTGTTGCATTGCATTACCGCGTAATTCCACTAATTTGATTGCGTCTTGGAAATTTAATACGCCTGCACAAACTAATGCTGAGTATTCGCCTAAGCTATGACCTGCCATTACAGACGGTTTTAATTCAGGGTATTTTTGTTGCCACACACGATAGATCGCAACCGATGATGCTAAAAGCGCCGGTTGTGTACGTTGTGTTTGACCTAAATCTTCTGCGGTACCGTTTTGGACTAAATCCCAAAGATCGTAACCTAAAACATCAGAAGCTTGTTTGAAGGTTTCTTCTACAATTGGAAATGCAGTTGCAAGATCCGCTAACATTCCGACCGCTTGTGAGCCCTGTCCTGGGAACACCATTGCAAAATTTGACATATTTTTTCCTCTTATTTGTAAATTTGGTATTTAAGACGCACTTTGTGCATCCGTTATAAATAGTGTTAATCCGGCGAATAATAGAGCTTACCGATTTCAATACGCTGACGACCGGTTTCTAAACGCCATTTATTCGAATCGCGTAAAGAATAGACACAACCGCAGTATTCTTGCTGGTAGAAACGTTCACGTTTACTGATTTCGATCATACGTTGTGAACCACCACCCTTACGCCAGTTGTAATCCCAATAAACCACATCATCAAATTTTGCCGCCGCACGATGTCCGCAATCGTTGATTTGGTTCATATCTTTCCAACGAGAAATACCTAAACAGCTGGTATAAACCGGAAAGCCGTTGTTATGCGCATATTCCGCCGCTTTTTCGAAACGCATATCAAAGCACATCGTACAACGAATACCACGCTCCGGTTCCCACTCCATTCCTTCCGCTTTTTTAAACCATTCACGGCGGTCATTTTCGTAATCATCATCGAAATCAATAAACGGAATTCCCCATTTCTCGGCAAAACGAATATTTTCTTCTTTGCGAATCAGGTATTCTTTCATTGGGTGAATATTCGGATTATAGAAGTAAATGGTAAATTCAATACCCGATGCATGAATTGCTTCCATTACTTCACCGGAACAAGGCGCACAGCAAGAGTGCAGTAATAATTTGTTATGTCCGCCCGGAAGCGTTAATTTTTCACGCACAAAAGGTGCGTTCGGATCTTTGCCTTTACGCGTTAGCTTTTTCTTTTGTTGCAACGCTTGTTTATGTTCTAAAGGTTGTTGGTTTTGTTCTGTCATAAAAATTGTAAAAAATGCTCAAAATTTGACCGCTTATTAATACGAACGATCGACCGATAAATAAGCCAGAGAAATTAATGCTTGTTTGTATTCGCTTTCCGGTAAAACTGTAAGTGCATCAACCGCTTTCTGTGCTTCTTGTTTAGCTCGAGTCATTGCATACTCAAGTGATTGGTATTCCGCCATAATTGCTAATACGGCAGGAATTTGTTCACGTTCTCCACCGTTTTCAATTGCAGCACGAATTAAATCCACTTGTGCTTGATTACCTTTCGCTTGTGCGGCGTGCATTGCGTGTAACAATGGTAAAGTCGGTTTGCCTTCAACGAAATCATCACCGACATTTTTGCCGAAGCTTTCCGCTTTTGCCGAGTAATCTAAAATATCATCAATTAATTGGAAGGCGGTACCGAGGTAACAACCGTAATCTTTCAACGCCGTTTCAAGTGATTTTTCCACACCTGCTACAATTGCAACGCATTGTGTCGCCGCTTCAAATAAACGTGCGGTTTTATTGTAGATAACACGCATATAATTCGCTTCGGTAGTATTCGGGTCATTCACATTCATTAATTGTTGTACTTCGCCTTCAGCAAGAGCATTAGTGGCGGCGGACATCACTTTTAATACTTCAAGCGAATCGACACTGGTCATCATTTGGAATGAACGCGTGTAAATGAAATCACCGACTAATACGCTTGCGGCATTACCGAATGCGGCATTTGCCGTAGCGCGACCGCGACGCATATCAGATTCATCAACCACATCATCGTGTAAGAGGGTGGCGGTATGTACAAATTCGATAAAGGCAGCGCAAGTAATGTGCTTGTTACCGGTATAACCTAATGCGTTAGCGGCAAGTACCGCAATTAACGGGCGAATACGTTTGCCGCCGCCGGCAATAATATAATGACCCAATTGGTTAATTAACACGACTTCCGAGTTAAGCTGTGCGAGAATTTCCGCATCTACCGCTTGCATATCTTTTTTTGCCAGTGTTTGAATTTGTTCAAGTGTTAATAGCGTTGTCATTGCGTTCCCATATTAAATGTGAATATTTGGCGGTAATTCTACCTTAAATCTTATAAGCTTCAAAAAATAATCGTGATAATGAGGGGATTATACGTAATTTTTGTAAAAAAATGGCAAAATTTGACCGCTTATAGCGATAACTTTGCATTTAACGGAAGAGGTATGAGCAGTAGATTCTCTGTCCGGATCATTATTCTCTCCGTTTGGCTAGTGATATGATAAAGCACACAGATGATATTTAGTTGAGTAGCAAATAAATGAAAATAGGATTAGTTTTGGAAGGCGGTGCTATGCGCGGTATGTTTACCGCCGGCGTCTTGGACGTATTTTTAGACGAGAACGTTCATATTGACGGAGCGGTTACCGTCTCGGCGGGGGCGTTATTCGGCATTAATTATCCCGCTAAACAAAGAGGACGAGTATTACGTTACAACCTTAAGTATCTCAATGATAAACGTTATATGGGATTACACAGTTTATTAACGACCGGTAATATCGTGAACCGTGATTTTGCCTTTTATGAATTACCGTTTACGCTTGATCCGTTTGATCAAGAAACTTTTGCACAGTCGCAATTTGATTTTTGGGTAACGCTAACTAATGTTGAAAGCGGAGAAGCGGAATATGTAAAAATTACTGATGCTTTCGTTCAAATGGAAGCGTTGAGAGCGACATCGGCAATGCCGATGGTGTCAAAAATGGTGGAAATCGACGGCAAAAAATATCTCGATGGCGGAATAGCGGACAGTATCCCGTTACAGAAATGTATCGAATTAGGTTATGACAAAATTATTGTGATCTTGACTCGCCCGTTAGATTATCGCAAAAAGCCGAGTTCAACCGCTTTATTTAAATGGTTTTATCGTAAATATCCGAAACTCACCGAATGCTGGCAAAATCGTTATGCCGAATATAATCAGGCGGTTGAGCGGGTAATTAAATTGCAAGAACAACAAAAGATTTTTGTTATTCGTCCGTCACAAACTTTAGCGATTAGTCGTTTGGAAAAAGATCCGAATAAAATTAAAGCAATGTATGAATTAGGCGTACATGATGCAAAACAATTAATATCAGCGTTAAAAGATTTTTTATCCGAGAAATAATCACGTTATTCTGAATTACACAATTGTTAATTTTGATTTTATTAATAATTAACGCTAGTAATTTTTTTATAATTTTATTTATTTTGATTAATAACATAAGGAAAGCAAAAATGACCTTTCAAGTAAAAAGTTTTGCGGCATTAGACCCGAAAACACCTTTAGTAAAACACATTATTGAGCGTCGTGATATTCGCCAAGACGATGTAGAAATTGATATTCTATATTGCGGGGTTTGTCATTCCGATTTACATATGGCGAAAAATGACTGGGGATTCTCGACTTATCCGATTGTTCCGGGGCATGAAATTGTCGGTCGAGTGAGTAAAGTCGGCAAAGACGTAACCAAATTTAAAGTCGGAGATTTGGTCGGTGTCGGCTGTATGGTGGACTCTTGCCAACATTGCGAACCTTGTCGTCACGGTTTAGAACAATATTGTGAAAACGGTCGTATTGACACTTATGGCGCAGTTGATCCGAAAGACGGAATGACTACGTTCGGCGGTTATAGCGAGAAAATCGTGGTTACCGAGAAATTCGTATTAAGCGTACCGGAAACATTGGATACTAAAGCGGTTGCACCGTTACTGTGTGCGGGTATCACAACCTGGTCACCATTACGTCATTGGAATGTGGGTAAAGGAACTGAAGTTGCCGTTGTCGGTTTAGGCGGTTTAGGTCATATGGCATTGAAATTAGCTAATGCGTTAGGGGCGGATGTGACTTTATTCAGTCGTAGTGCCGGTAAAGAAGCGGATGCGTTTCGTCTAGGTGCGCATAAAGTGGTTATCTCTACCGATGAGGCGCAAATGGCTCAGGTTGCCAATACTTTTGATGTGATTATCGACACAGTTCCTTATCAACACGATTTAAAACCGTATATTAATACGCTGACATTAAACGGTACTATCGTACTTGTCGGTTTAGTCGGTGATTTAGAGCCTAGCATTAGTACCGTTCCGCTGATTATGGGACGTCGTTCCGTTGCGGGTTCGTTAATCGGCGGTATTAAAGAAACACAAGAAATGTTAGATTTCTGTGGCGAACACGGCATTACTTCCGATGTGGAAATGATTGATATTCAAAATATTAACCAGGCTTATGAGCGTATGTTGAAATCAGATGTGAAGTATCGTTTTGTGATCGATATGCAATCACTAAAACAGGGTTAATATTTAAATTAACCCCATAATTATTTCTTAAAAGTAAATAGTTAATTTATTATTTACTGTCTAGTCATTGGAATGAATAAGAGTAGAATAACATTCGAAACTTTTATTCATTCTTTTTTATATGTAAGGATATGACTTCTATGACAAAACAAATCTCAGTATTAGTGGGCAGCGGCAGTAAAACATCAATCAGCCAATTAGTCGCTAATCATTTAAAAAATATCGCACCGGCAAGTATTCAGTTAAATTTCGTTAATATTGCGGATCTTCCGTTATATGATCGTGATTTGGATGAAAATAGCCCGGCGGAATATACTCGTTTCCGAGCAGAGATTGCACAAGCGGACGGCTTTTTATTTGTTACGCCGGAACACAACGGCGGAATGTCTGCGATGATGAAAAATGCGATTGATGTCGGTTCACGTCCAATGGGACAAAGTTTATGGCTTGGTAAACCGGCAGGTATCGTATCGGTCGCGGCGGGTATGTCCGGCGGCGTACGTGCGGCGGATCAATTACGTGTAGTCGCTTCCGGCGGTTTTATCAATATGCCGGTTGCGCCTTTCGCAGCGAATGTCGGTGGTGTATTTAACGGCGTATTAAATGAACAAGGCGAAATCGTTTCTGAATCCGTGGTAGGTATGCTACAAGGATTTATTAACAGTTACGCTGATTTTATCGCTAAATTCTAAGCTATATTTAGTCTTTAATAAAATAAGCGGTTATTTTTGTAAGATTTTTTGCAAAAACAACCGCTTTTTTCTTAATAAAATTTATTATTTACTATTATGAAATAGTTTATTTATAAATAACCTGTTTATTTCAAAAAATGATTTTTATAAAATAAAACCCTCAAAACATTCATTAATTCAAACTTTATTAAGGAAAGCAAAATGAACTCAAACTTAGCAAAATTTACTCCGTACGCATTAGCATTGTTACGTATCGTAGCGGCTTATATGTTTTTATTACACGGCACGGCGAAATTCTTTGAATTTCCGGTATCAATGACCGGCGGTAACGGTTCCGTACCGTTAATGTCAATGTACGGTATCGGCGGTATCTTAGAAATCGGCGGCGGTATTTTATTACTTTTAGGCTTATTTACCCGTCCAGTCGCATTTTTACTTTCAGGTATGATGGCATATGCGTATTTCTTTATGCACGCTACGGCTGAAAATATCGCTCTGCCTTTAGTAAATCAAGGTGAGTTGGCACTATTATACTCTGTAGTATTCTTCTTATTAGTCTTTGTCGGTGCAGGTGCTTTCGCATTAGATAATAAACGTGAAAATGCTAACAAATAAGGCTTTTCGTCGATAAAAACGTTAAGCGGTCGGTTTTTGCAAAATTCTTGCAGAATTCGACCGCTTTTTTGTTATAATGAAAACATCTAAAAAGCGAGAGGGTGGAGGCTCGTTAAAACGTAAAACATATCTCTACGATTGCCGACACGGTGTGAAGCTAAAATAACTTCCTGTTTATTTTGGCGTTTCTAGTCGAAAATCGAGAGAAAGAGAAAAGAAGCTAGAAATTTTTTAATTTTTCTGAAAATCGTTCTTGCTCTTTGCATAGTTTTTGCGTAGAATTGACCACCTATTTTATATGAATTTAAGAGTGCCTAAGCAGAAGCGAATGGCACAAATTAGCGGAGTAAATATGTACGCAGTTTTCCAAAGTGGCGGCAAACAACACCGAGTGAGCGAAGGTCAAGTAGTTCGTTTAGAAAAACTTGAAATTGCAACTGGTGAGAAAGTTGAATTTGACTCAGTGTTAATGGTCGTTAACGGTGAAGATGTTAAAATTGGTGCACCAGTAGTTGCTGGAGCAAAAGTAGTGGCTGAAGTTGTAGCACAAGGTCGTGGCGATAAAGTTAAAATCGTTAAGTTCCGTCGTCGTAAACACAGCCGTAAACAACAAGGTCATCGTCAGTGGTTCACAGAAGTGAAAATCACTGGGATTCAAGCATAATTTCAGAGGAGATCAAGTAGATGGCAACTAAAAAAGCTGGTGGTTCAACTCGTAACGGTCGTGATTCTGAAGCTAAACGCCTTGGTGTTAAACGTTTTGGTGGCGAATCTGTATTAGCAGGTAGCATCATCGTTCGTCAGCGCGGTACTAAATTCCACGCTGGTAGCAACGTTGGTATGGGTAAAGACCACACTTTATTCGCAACTGCTGACGGTAAAGTTAAATTTGAAGTGAAAGGCGAGAAAAATCGCAAATACGTAAGCATCGTTGCCGAGTAATTCATTTCAATATAAATTTGAAATAAAACCCCACGAATGTGGGGTTTTTTCTTATCTTTTTTCCAACCTTATAAAAATCCATGAAACAACAACCCTTACTTGGCTTCTTATTTTCTTTGATAGCCATTCTTATGTGGGGAATGCTACCGCTTGCGATTAAACAAGTTCTAAAATCGCTGGATTCTCAAACGATTGTTTGGTTTAGATTTTTAGTTGCAACGCTAGGTGTTTTCGCTATTCTCGCTTTTGCAAAAAAATTACCGAATTTAACCGCTTTCTTTCGCCAATATCGCTGGTTATGGTTGGTTGGCGTTATCGGATTATCTTGCAACTTCTTCCTGTTTAATCTTGCCTTAAATTATATTCCGGCTGCAACCAGCCAAGTTATTAGCCCGCTTTCTTCATTCGTGATGATTGCACTTGGTGTAGTACTGTTTAAAGAAACGATTGGTATTCATCAAAAGATTGGCTTTGTGTTAGTAGTAATTGGTTTAGTCATGTTTTTTAATAACCGTTTTGTTGATTTAATGGCGATGAACAGCTATGCGTACGGCGTATTACTCGGTATTTGTGCCAGTTTGATCTGGATTGGTTATAGCTTGTCGCAAAAAATCATGTTGGCCAATTTTAGCTCACAACAAATTCTATTGATGATTTATTTCGGTTGTACCTTAGTCTTCACCCCTTTTGCTCATATGGGGGAATTAGCTAACTTAGATCTAGCCGCTTGGGGTTGGTTAGGCTTTTGTGGCATTAATACTGTGATTGCTTACGGTTGTTATGCAGAAGCTTTAAATCGCTGGGAAGTGTCTAAAGTGAGTTTAATGATGACCCAAATTCCGATCCTTACCATTATGCTTACCGCATTAAGCCATGCGATTTCACCCGAATTGTTTGAGGCGCCGGATCTTAACGGGTTAAGTTATGTTGGCGCGATTACGGTAGTTTCCGGTGCGATGCTTTCCGCTGTCGGACATAAATTATTTTATCGTAATCAATTACGTAAAAAGATAAATGGATAAATGATGACACGCAGACCTTTACTCGGATTTTCGCTTGCATTGTTGGCAACGGCAACATGGGGATCGTTACCAATGATGGCACAGCAAGTATTAAAATATGTTGATGCACAAACATTAGTATGGAGTCGCTTTGTAGTGGCTGCAATTGTGCTGATATTCGTCTTATTTCTTACTGGTCGTTTACCTAAATTAGCGAAACTGAGTTTAAAAGATTGGGGATGGGTATGTTTGGGCGTTATCGGTTTATCCACTAATTTTGTGTTATTTGCGGATGCACTTAATTATATTTCGCCGACTACCGACCAAGTTTTATGGCAACTAGCACCTTTTACAATGATTTTATGTGGAATTTTGTTTTTTAAAGAGCAGTTAAAATTTTTCCAAAAAGTCGGTTTTGTACTGTTAGTTATCGGCTTGATTGCATTCTTTAATGATCATTTTGATGAAATCTTACAATTTGATAGCTATGCTTTAGGGATTTTGCTCGGCTCGGGTGCAAGTACAATTTGGGTTGTATATGGTATCGCACAGAAATTATTACTCAGAAAGCTAAGCTCACAACAAGTCTTAATGATTATTTATATCGGTTGTGGTTTCCTACTTGCACCACTTTCAACACCGAATCAATTAGCACAACTAAGCGGTTTTCCGTTAATTTGTTTTATTTATTGTTGTTGTAATACGTTAATTGGTTATGGAGCTTATGGTGAGGCATTAAATCATTGGGATACTTCTAAAGTGAGTGTCGTGACTACGATGATCCCGGTTTTTACCATGATTTTTGCTTTTATCGGGCATTATTTCTTCCCAAATACATTTGATAATCCGGATATGAATCTGATTAGTTATATCGGTGCGTTTGTTGTGGTTATCGGTGCGATGTTAGCTGCGGTTGGGGATAAATTATTGGTAAAAAAGTAGAAAAATAAACCGCTTGTAGATATAAAAAACGGATATTCAGTAAGATGGATATCCGTTTTTGTTTTGAGTTAGACAGGGATGAGATTAGAAATCGTAGCTTAAATGTAATCTTGCTAGATTTTGTTTCGCCATTTGTGAGCCGTTAGTAATTCCTGCCGATGCTTTAAGTGTAAAGTTTTTATAACTAAACTCTAAGCCGGCAAGGTAATGATATTGGTTACTTGCATTAAAATTAAAGTTATAACCGTTTACTTTTACATCTCCATTACCTTCATTCCACCAATGTTCCGCAGAAACGAAAGGTTTCAAGCTGTAGTGTTCTGACAAGTTAAAGCGATAGCCTGCATCTACTCCTGCAAGATAGCTAACAAATCCTACCGCTTTTTCTTGTACATGGCTACTTTCAAGTTGATAATTCGCTGATCCTAATCGGCTATAACGAATACCTACTTTTGGTGTAATTTCCACTTGTTTCCATTCAAACTCTTTACCGAAAGTTAAGCCTGTATGCCATACGTTACGACGGAAACTGACTTCTTCCTCAGCTGCTTTAACTTCATTTTTAATACGACCGAAGCCAACATCAATTACAGCAAAGTTTCCTGTCTGAGTTTGATATTTGATAAATACGGAACTCATTAAGAATTTATTTTTGCTTGTAACTTGATCTGCTAAATCATTATCATTGCGAATATCATTTAGTATCAAACCTACTTGTGTACGTTCATTAATCAAGCTGCTAATCCCTAATTGAGTACGTAAGCTATCACTCTCATAGCCTTTATGGAAGTTTGCATAATGCTTGCTATTTGCTACCGTATTTTTTGACCAAACGCGATAGTTATTACCGTTTTCAGGGAATTTTTCGATTATTGCTTGGGTAATATCGGCTCCGACTGTTATTACAGAATGGGCTTGAGCTGAAAGATTTGATGTTGCAATATTTGCAATACGTTTAGCTTCTAAGCGATTTAATAACTCTTGAGCTTTATATAAAGGATCTTCCTCAGCTTTATTAACTATTGATTGTTCGGCTTCTTGGTGTTTGCGCTCTTCTTCCGCTTTAGAGGCTTCGGCTTCTTGGTGTTTACGTTCTTCTTCCGCTTTAGCGGCTTGTTCAGCTTCTTGACGTTTACGCTCTTCTTCCGCTTTAGCGGTTTGCTCAGCTTCTTGACTTTTACGCTCTTCTTCCGCTTTAGCGGCTTGTTCAGCTTCTTGACGTTTACGCTCTTCTTCCGCTTTAGCGGTTTGCTCAGCTTCTTGACTTTTACGCTCTTCTTCCGCTTTAGAGGCTTCGGCTTCTTGGTGTTTACGTTCTTCTTCCGCTTTAGCGGCTTGTTCAGCTTCTTGACGTTTACGCTCTTCTTCCGCTTTAGCGGTTTGCTCAGCTTCTTGACGTTTACGCTCTTCTTCCGCTTTAGCGGCTTGTTCAGCTTCTTGACGTTTACGCTCTTCTTCCGCTTTAGCTGCCGCTTGTTCGGCTTCTTGACGTTTACGTTCTTCTTCCGCTTTAGCTGCCGCTTGTTCGGCTTCTTGACGTTTACGTTCTTCTTCCGCTTTAGCAACTTGTTCAGCTTCTTGACGTTTACGCTCTTCCTCCGCTTTAGCCGCCGCTTGTTCGGCTTCTTGACGTTTACGTTCTTCTTCCGCTTTAGCTGCCGCTTGTTCGGCTTCTTGACGTTTACGTTCTTCTTCCGCTTTAGCTGCCGCTTGTTCGGCTTCTTGACGTTTACGTTCTTCCTCCGCTTTAGCAGCTTGTTCAGCTTCTTGACGTTTACGTTCTTCTTCCGCTTTAGCCGCCGCTTGTTCGGCTTCTTGACGTTTACGTTCTTCTTCCGCTTTAGCTGCCGCTTGTTCGGCTTCTTGACGTTTACGTTCTTCTTCCGCTTTAGCTGCCGCTTGTTCGGCTTCTTGACGTTTACGTTCTTCCTCCGCTTTAGCAGCTTGTTCAGCTTCTTGACGTTTACGTTCTTCTTCCGCTTTAGCCGCCGCTTGTTCGGCTTCTTGACGTTTACGTTCTTCTTCCGCTTTAGCCGCCGCTTGTTCAGCTTCTTGACGTCTACGTTCTTCTTCCGCTTTAGCTGCCGCTTGTTCAGCTTCTTGACGTTTACGCTCTTCTTCCGCTTTAGTATTATCAATAGTAATTGATGTTAGTGATACTGGCGATTCTTTATTTGTGAAAGGATCTTTTACTTTTGCTTCAACTTCTATAGTTTCAGTTGAAGTTATAATTTCATCAATATTAATAAAACCATTATCAATATCATCCCACGTTAAAGCTTTTGTGATTTTGTGAACTTCTTTACCATTAATTTTAATAATAAGTTCAATCTCATCTTCTTCTATTAATTCATCTTGAGTGAAATTATCGAATGAGATCTTAGCAATAAGTTTTCCATTTTGGTATTCATCATTCGTTAATTTACCATCTTGATTTAAATCGTTAATGAAAGAAACAGATGGTTTAGATACGAGCCGTACAGGAGCAATATATTGGAATGATTGATCTTTAAATGTTAGTTTTATCCCTACCCCTTGGGTACTTACTGTAATATTTTCATATTGTTTATTACCAACAGTAACATACTCTATATTTTCCTCGAGTGGGTTATTGGGTTTAACAGCTACTGTAATATCTAGATTTCCAGTAATACCATTTTGTAATGATACTTGATTGTCACTAGAAAAACTTAATGCATTATTACCCAAGGCAGCAATATTATTAATTGTAATTTTATCTTTAGCTTGGGTAGAATTAATTTTTGCTCCATTTTTTAGTATTAAATTTTCTATATTATTGATATTTCCTGTCGAGATATTAGCTCCTTGCGCAATAGTAACATTGTGGATATTTGTAATATTTGCTTCATTTGCTTTTGTTAAGGTTAAATGGCTATTAGTTGATGTTCCTCCTTGAAATGTATTAACGTGGTTACTTTGGCTATTTACTGTAATAACTCCTGTTACCTTATTATTTTCTTTACCAAATGTGACGGTATTTACATGAGAATCTTCATTAATATTAATTGTGGAAGGGGTACTTTTTTCTGTATTGTTAGTATTACCACCAATAATTTCTTTTAACGTCGTAAACCCAGTTAAATTTAGAATAGCGTTATTTGCATCACCGGAAGTATCTGTACCATTACCCATTACAACAGTTGCTAGACGAGTATTATCCCTACCAATAACTGTTTTAACATCATGGAGTGTTAAGCTATTTCCATTAAGATAAATATATTGTGTACCGTGTTGTGTAAGGTAACTAGCATCAGCTAATAAACTCAAATTCATATTTTTGAGTGTTGTTGTGTTTTTGATAGATAGACCAGCACCACGAATAGTTAGATCATGACCATTACCATCAATAGTTACATTACCTATTTCCCATGGAGCTTCTTTTCCATTTAGAATCCTCGGTTTTAGAGTGATGTTGCCATTAAGAGTGATTTCTTGTCCTGTAATAGAGTTAGCTAATGCATTTTCTAATTCAGTTTCTGTTGATACAGTTGTTATAGATTGAGCCACAGCTACAGTTGAAGTGACTGTAGAAATTGTAGGTATTCCAAATAAAATAGCCAATGCAAGGCTATTCTTAGTAAATTTCATATAAATTTTTCCTTAGGTATTTATCTTAGACAAAATACTTATATTCTATAATATATAATTTTTACCTTGAATTTTTATTCTTTTTATTTACCCATATTTACTTTTTGAAGGTGTTGTTTTATTGTAAGAATGTAAGGAGCTTGTAAAAAATAAACCGCTTGTATCCCCTACAAGCGGTCTGTTTTTAAGCGTAATTTGTAAAAAGGTTAGAAGCGTTTACTAAATTCAATAAAGACTCGATGTTTATCATAGCTGTAAAATACATGGCTACTTTTTACTTTATTGAAGCTATAGGTTAAGCGAGGCGTGATTCCCCAATAGTGAACGGCTCTATGCCAAATACTGGTGTTGATACCATATTCTTTATTGCGCTGTGTAACGCCGAAAATAGGGATTGGGGCTTTATAGTTCTTTTGCGCATAGCTAAGCGATATGCGGGTGGAAAGTCCGAATCCCCATTCTTGTCCCCAGCCTAAACTGATACCTCGACGTACATAGCTATCGTCTTTATCGCGTGTCGCAGTACGATTGTAATTTACATTACCGAACCAATATTGTTTGGCATTGGCAAGATAAGTTAAACCGGTTGAAACAAAGTGATAATTACCGTTTAAATGTTTACGATCCATGTAGCGGACTTCGGCATATTCGTAGTTGGTATTCCATTGCCATTGGGGGGAAAGCCAATAGCTGGTTTCAAGGGTTGCGCCGCCGGCTTTGGAAAAGCGTTTAACCGATTCATTATTTTTCGAACCGCCGGCATATAAGGTTTGTTCCATAAACGGTAAAAGAGTAACGTCATAACGGGCGTTTTGATAGCCTAAACCTAAACTGCCTCGCCCGCTAACTTCGTTATATTTTTTATTGTTCCAATAATATTTACCATTTGCATCCAAACGTAATTCATTATAGAAACCGTTACCCCAAGACCATTTCTTGCCGATATTAAAATTAAAGCCGAACCCCTGTGCCGATTCAGACTTAGGTGCCGTCCAGTTACCGTAGGTAGTCCCTTCTTTCGGCGCATTATTGATATTCGGATCATTAAGATAAGTCATTCCGCCGGAAAACGTCCATCTATCTCGCTGAGCGATAGCAGCAATATATTTATCGACAAGTAATTTAATTTCATCGGGAACATTATCGGAACGGACTTTTTCAAATTGGTCTTCCGCCGCTTCCAATTCGTTATTTTCAAAAAGCGAAACGGCGAGTTGTAAACGTGCAGCGGTTGCTTCCGAGTACATCGCAAGTATTTCACGATAATGATGAATAGCGTCACTATAATTGCCGTAATGACGGGCGATGATCGCTTTTGACCATTTGATAAAACCGGGATCTTGATATTGTATCGGTATTTGTCGGTAAAGCGGGAATAGAAAGGCGACGGTTTCGGCATTGCCCTGCAATAACGCAAGGTTAAGTGCGTTTGACAGTAAATCCGGTCGTTGAATCAATTCCTCTTTTGTCATTGAGATTTGTTTACTCGTTTTGGTCGGCTTAGCAACTTGAGATTGATGAATCGGTTTCTCAATAGCACGTGGTGTCGTCACTTCGGCTTGTACACGTTGGTCGTCCAAGCGGTCGGAAATTTTCTGAGGAAGATCTTCAGCAATGACCGGTAATGTAACTAAGCCTGTGAATGTAGTGATAAATAATTTAAATTTCATTTTTGTATCTTAATAGTAAATTATGTAAATAAAAATGAAAGCATTATATATGAGAATGATTCTTATAAAAACAAAAATATGAAAAAAAGCTATCTTAAAGATAGCCGAATAAAAATTAAATGATTTCAAGTTGTTCGAGAGCATGCAGAATACCGTCTTGTTCGATATTTTTTGTTACATAATGCGCACGTGCTTTTAGTGCTTCTTCCGCATTGCCCATTGCTACACTAAAGCCTACGGTATAAAACATTTCTAAATCATTGAAACCGTCACCGAATGCCATCGTATTTTCAATACTTAAGCCGAAGTATTTGATCACGTCTTCTATACCGCGCGCTTTCGAATTTTCTTTTCTAAGAATATCAACGCCCATAGGATGCCAGCGGCATACTTTTAAGTCATCCGCAAAAATACCGCTTTCTGCAATTTCTTGATCCCGTGATTCGGGATAGAAAGCCAATAGTTGCACGGTGGTATCGGTTAAATAATATTTGGGATCAACAATATAATCGGCCTTAATCGGGCTAAGTGCTTCATTTACGATAGCATTATCTTCTGAAACGGCAATTTGATCTTTACTGACAAAAGCATAAACAATGCCGAGAGCGGTGAGTTTTTCAATACATCTTTCAAGTTGTAAAGCGGTTAAGGCATATTGGCTGATAAGCTGATCTTTATAAAAATTATATTGACCGTTAATAGTGACGAATAATTCAAAATAGCGATTGTCAATTAACGGTTTTAATGCTTTCGGTAAACTACCGAAATTTCGTCCGGTGGCAATTGCAGTAATAATGCCTTTTTCTTTTAAACGTGGTAATACTTCCTTGGTAATTGATTCGGGAATATGAGCTTTCGCTTTGATATAAAGGGTTTCATCAATATCAAAAAATACTATCTTGATGGGTTGTTTGGGTTTATTCATTTCTTATCTCCTTATTTTCAACAGAATTGTACTTTTTTCCGATCCGTATCGCAAAAATTCTCCGATTTTTCTTCAATAAATTTGATAAAACATAAAGCGTTTTATTAAGGAGAAAAAAATGAATAATTGGGATTTTCGTTGTATCGAATGTCATCAAAGATTACGGATTGCACGGCATGGTATTTGTAGTCGTTGTTTTAATCGGTTGGAAATAACACCTTATTGCGGTTGTTGCGGGGCGTTATTAGTCGATAATCATCACCATTGCGGCGAATGTTTAAAAAATGAACCTAAATGGCATCGTATGGTATTGGCTTCACGTTATAGTATGCCGATGACGAAGTGGATTCATCAGTTTAAATTTCAAGGACAATATTGGTTAGATCGTCCGCTTGCTCGTTTACTGTTATTGGCAATTAAAAATGCGCAACGTGAACACGGATTAATATTACCCGAAGTGATTTTACCGGTTCCGCTTTATTGGCTGAGATATTGGAAACGAGGTTTTAATCAAGCGGAATTATTAGCGATTTATTTAGCGAAATGGTTAAATATTCCTATCGATACTCAAAGTTTAAAACGGGTACATAATACTTGCTCGCAACGAGAATTAAGGGCTGTTCAGCGTCGTCATAATTTAAAAGATGCTTTTCGTTATCAGCCTATATTTCCTTATCAACGCATTGCAATTATTGATGATGTGGTGACGACAGGCTCAACATTAAATGCTATTTGTAGCGAATTATTAAAACAAGGAGCCAAAGAAATTCAAGTTTGGACGTTAGCAAGAGCTTAAGTTTTAAATAAAAGATATAAGAAGTATTTCTTTAAAGATGCTTATATTTTTGGAGTTTTAGTTATTTATTGTGATTTATAAATGATTAATTATGCGGTAAATGTTTAGCCGGTGTAAGTTTTATTAGCTTATTTAATTGGTATGGCAAACAAATATTTATGTTTTATTTATCGTATTGCTATATGAGCTTGTCTAACCAGTGTTGCAAAGATCATTTAAATTATTATAATGTTTTTGAATTCTTTACTTTTTACTTATTATTAGCCTAATGACATCTATAAATTATTGAAGTGTAAACGTCAGTTTTTTTAGAAATGTTATGAGAAGTATTTGAGTAAAAGTAGAATTTACTCCCATATATTATTAAATCTATCACTATTTAGATATTTGATAATAGTATGGCGATAAGCGTAATGAATTAACCGCACGGAAACGCTTCTAATCACGCTTTAAGTGATTGGAAGTATATGTGTTAGGTTGTTGTAAAAGACGGTTGAAAAGGAGCTTCCGACCGTCTTTTTTTAGAAAATGTTATGCCCTTGCCGAATACACCTTAAATTTATTGGACTTAGCAATCATTTTATGTGAGCCGAAAGCTTTATCCAATAAATCCGGATAAGGTAAGAAAGCATTCGCCACAATACGTAATTCCCCACCTCGATTTAAACGCTGTTTTGCTTGAGCAATTAAATCTTCTACCGCACGATAAGCGGTATCAATGCCATCGTGAAACGGCGGATTTGAAACAATTAAATCGAATCGCTCTTCAATATGTGAAAAAACATCACTTGCCACAACCGTTCCTTCCAACGCATTTTCCGCAAGCGTACGGCGAGAAGATTCCAATGCCATTGCGTGAATATCGGACATGGTTAATTTAATTTTTTCAAATTGATGTTTGAGGCTTGCCCCAATCACACCGGCTCCACAACCAAGATCTAATACTTTGCCTTTCAAGCGGTCTGCCTTATTAAAAGTAGATAGTAATAGTTGTGTGCCGCCGTCTAACTCTGCCGAACTGAATACCGCCGGTAAAGCGAAGATATTAAGCTCTTGCAAGCGGTAAGATTTCCAGAATTTTTTGCCATCAAATTCCGGTACGCTTTGCAACTCAAAATGGTATAAACCGCAGCGGCGAGCGGAATCAATTTTGGCAATATTACCGTAAGGCTCAAGTAATTTTTCCACCGAACGTACACCGGCACGGTTTTCACCGATAATCAACATGTCTTGTCCTACATCAGCTTGCGAAAGCCATTGTAGTAATTGATATTGACATTCTTGTTTGTTTTTAGTCCAGTAAAAGACGGCTAATTCGGCTTTAATTTCGCAATCTAAACCGAAGCTCACATCGGCATATTGGCGTGCATAATCGAAATAACTGCTAAAAACGGCAACGCTTTTTGCATTCGCTTTTATTTGATCGGCAAAACGATCTCGAACATCACCAAAAAGTAAAATCGATTTATTGGCAAACAAAGGCAAATGACGGCTTAATACTTCACTTTCAAGAGAGAGCATAACTATCCTTTTATTTCCGTATATTACGGGGCTTAATCATAAAAACATTTCCGCATTTTACCGACTTTTGATACTATTCCCTACTTGTTTTTGCGAGGTATGAGATGAATCGGCGAGATTTGCTATTAAATGAGATGAATATTCCTCAATGGGTGCTGACAAAACCGCAAGTATTAAAGGGCGATGCGCAAATTCGCTTGGATAAAGCGGTGAAACTGGTTGTGGTATGTGAAGATAATCATCAAACTAGCGGTCTGTTTTCGGATATCTTATGTACCTTGCAGTTGCAGCCTAACCAATATCAATGGTTGGATGCGGAACAAGCCCAGCGTTTAGCTTTTGATCATCATCCTATTTTTTGGCTAATCCAAACGGAAGAGCAAGCGGTTGAAATTGCAAAAAAATTTGCAAATCAGACCGCTTGGCAACATAGCTCGTGGCAAGAATTAACTCGTGTAGCGACTAAACGCCAACTTTGGCAACAAATGGCGGCATTTTGTCAGCATTTTGAGGATAATCATGATTGAAATCATTAATGAATCGGATTTTGACCGCTTGTTTGAGATTGAGCAAGCCGCACACCTTGTACCTTGGAGCAAAGGCACGTTACTTAATAATCAAGGCGATAAATACTTAAATCTCAAGCTGACCGAGCAAAATCAAATTGTGGCTTTTGCTATTTGCCAAACCGTATTGGACGAAGCGACTTTATTTAACATTGCGGTTGATCCGAATTTTCAAGCAAAAGGCTACGGCAAACGCTTATTATCCGCCTTAATTGAAAGACTGCGTGAACAAGGTATCTTAACGCTTTGGCTGGAAGTGCGAGAATCCAATCTCGCCGCACAAAAATTATATGACGCACTCGGTTTTAATGAAGTCACTATTCGTAAAAACTATTATCCGACACCGAGTGGCGCAAGAGAAAATGCCGTTGTGATGGCATTGTATTTATAAATAATTAGGAACATTAAACATAATGACCACTGAAACCCCATTAATGACCTTTGAGGAACTAGATTTAGCCCCTCAACTGTTAAAAGCACTCAATAAAAAAGGTTATAAACGCCCGACCGCCGTACAAGCGGAAACTATTCCGCACGCACTTGACGGACGTGATTTACTTGGTTCGGCACCGACCGGCACCGGCAAAACCGCCGCATTTTTATTACCGGCGATTCAACATTTGTTAGATTACCCACGCCGTAAACCGGGCGCACCACGCATTTTAATTTTAACCCCAACCCGTGAACTTGCGATGCAAGTGTCGGAAGAAGCGCAAGCTTTTGCCGAATTTACCAAACTCAGTATTGCGACGATTACCGGCGGTGTGGCGTATCAAAATCACGGCGAAGTGTTTAACAGCAACCAAGATATCGTGGTCGCGACACCGGGACGTTTAATGCAATATATCAAAGAAGAAAATTTTGACTGCCGTGCGGTGGAGATTTTGATCTTTGATGAGGCGGATCGGATGTTACAAATGGGCTTTGGGCAAGATGCGGAAAAAATTGCGGCGGAAACCCGTTGGCGTAAGCATACGTGGTTATTCTCGGCAACGCTGGAAGGCGAGTTGTTAGTTGATTTTACCGACCGTATTTTGGATAACCCGTTAAAAATTGATGCGGAACCAAGCCGCCGTGAGCGTAAAAAAATCCAACAATGGTATTACCATGCGGACAATGTGGAACACAAAACTAAATTGCTTGCCCGTTTAATTGCTACGATGGAAATGGAAAAAACAATCGTCTTTGTTCGTCGTCGTGAAGATGTACGCGAGTTAAGCGATACGTTACGTAAACGTGGCTTACGTTCGACTTATTTAGAAGGCGATATGGCGCAAACTCAGCGTAACCAAGCGATCGCCCGTTTAAAAGACGGTGTGGTGAACGTATTGGTCGCGACAGATGTTGCCGCGCGTGGTATTGATATTGATGATGTCGATTATGTGATTAACTTCGACTTACCGTACAGTGCGGATACTTATTTACACCGTATCGGTCGTACCGCTCGTGCCGGTAAAAAAGGCTCGGCGATATCATTGGTGGAAGCTCATGATTACAAGCTGTTAGGTAAAATCAAACGCTATACCGAAGAGCCGTTAAAAGCAAGAGTGATTGAAGGTTTAGAACCTCGTACCAAAGCACCGAAAGACGGTGAGTTGAATACTACGACCAAAAAAGAAAAAGCACGTATTAAAAAACGCAAAGAGGCGAAAAAAGAAGCGGCAAAAGCCAAAGTAAAAGTGCGTCATAAAGACACCAAAAATATCGGTAAACGTCGTAAACCGGCTTCGGAAGCGACAACATCTGCGTAATCACAAGCGGTTAAATTTTTGCAAGATTTTGCGGAAATTTAACCGCTTTTGCTTTCTGCCTTATACAAGGAGGGAAAATGGATCTACACAACATTCGAGAAGATTATAGTAAACAAGAACTGTCCCAAGCACATTGTCATGCGGATCCGATTCAACAATTCGAACAAT
This sequence comes from Actinobacillus genomosp. 1, assembly GCF_029774175.1. Classification (NCBI taxonomy): domain Bacteria; kingdom Pseudomonadati; phylum Pseudomonadota; class Gammaproteobacteria; order Pasteurellales; family Pasteurellaceae; genus Actinobacillus; species Actinobacillus genomosp. 1. The sequence goes on from NZ_CP103834.1 coordinate 2,326,639, forward strand.
GGTTGCAAGAGGCTATTTTTACTCAAGTTAATGAACCGACCGCAATGAATGTAGCGACCGTACTTGACGGTAAACCGACCAGCCGAATTGTGTTATTAAAAGAAGTGAATCCAAACGGCTTTGTGTTTTTTACCAATTATCAAAGCCGTAAGGGGCAAGCGATTGAGCAAAATCCTTATGCGGCATTAACCTTTTTTTGGGCGGAGTTAGAACGTTCGGTACGGATTGAAGGACAGATTGAGAAAATTTCAGCTGAGGAATCGGATCGCTATTTTGCCAGCCGTCCTTATACCAGCCGAGTCGGAGCTTGGGCAAGTAATCAGAGTCAAGTGTTAGCCAGTAAAAGCGAGTTGGTGGCAAAGGCGGCATTGATTGCGGCGAAACACCCGTTACAAGTGCCTCGCCCACCACATTGGGGCGGTTATATCGTATTACCGGAACGCATTGAATTTTGGCAGGGCAGACCAAGTCGTTTGCACGATCGCATTTGTTATCGCCTTGTTGAAGGAAAGTGGCATAAAGAAAGGTTATCGCCATAAGGCTGCAGAGATAAAAAATGGTGAGATTTCTCACCATTTTTTGTTGATTTGACTAAATTAATCGAAGATTTTTAGTCAGCAAGTTTTGTACCGTACAAATAAGTGTAACCGAACGGACTTTGTTTGTAGTCTTGTACACGTTTACTAGTCGGCGCAAAGTTAATTGAGTGTGCCACGTTAATCCACGGAGCTCGTTCTCTTAACAATACTTGTGCCTGTTCGTAGAGTTTAGTACGTTCTGCTTTATCTGATAAGCCGAGTGCTTTGTCTAATAACGCATCTAACTCAGGGCTGTTAAAACGAGCATAGTTACTGTTGCCAACGTTTGCTGAACCGAATAATGGTGATAAGAAGTTATCCGGATCACCGTTATCGCCAGACCAACCGTAAGTACCGGCAGTGAATTCGCCTGCTTTTGAGCGTTTAATATAATCGCCCCATTCATAAGTCACTAATTTTGCTTTTACCCCGATTTTTTCCCAGTCAGCCTGAATAATTTCAGACATACGGCGCGGGTTCGGATTTGAAGCACGCACCACCGGCTGTACCCAAAGTTCGGTTTCGAAACCGTTCGGATAGCCTGCTTCCGCGAGTAATTGCTTCGCTTTTTCGATATTGAATTCCGATTCAGGTAAGCTGTCGTTGTAGCCCCAAATGGTTGGCGGTAACGGGTTTTTCGCCGCAATACCGGCACCTTGGTAAACCACGTCAATAATCGCTTTTTTATCGACCGCAAGATTTAACGCTTGGCGTACTTTCACATTATCAAACGGTGCTTTTTCGGTGTTAAATGCCACATAAGCGATATTTAAACCCGGTTGTGAAAGCAATTGCACTTTCGGATCGGTTTTCATTTTTTCAATATCGGTCGCATTCGGGAAGTCGATTAAATCGCATTGACCTGCTTGTAATTTTGCATAACGAGCGGTTGCATCCGGTACGATTTCAAAAATTAAACGGTCGAAATCCGCTTTACCTTTCCAATAATCTTTATGCGCAACATAGCGGCTTGCCTGATCTAAAACGTAACCGGTAAAGGCGAACGGACCGGTACCAATCGGTGTGGTGTCGATGGTTTCCGGTTTACCCGCTTTTAACATCGCATCCGCATATTCCGCAGAATAGATCGAAGTGAAGTCCATACCTAAACTTGAAACGAAGGTTGCATCACGTTTGGTTAGGGTAAATTTCACCGTATGATCGTCCACTTTCTCTACCGCTTTTAATAAAGTCGGGAATTTCATTGCTTTAAAGTACGGATAGGTCGCTTTTGATACCGTATGATAAGGATGATTCGGATCTAACTGACGGTTAAATGAAAAGACTACGTCATCCGCATTAAAATCACGGCTTGGAGTAAATTCTTTGTTTGAGTGGAATTTTACCCCTTTACGTAAATGGAAAGTGTAAGTTAAGCCGTCTTCGGAAATATCCCAAGATTCGGCTAACGCCGGCTCAATTTCGGTCGAACCGCGTTTAAATTCGACTAAACGGTTATAAACTTGTTGAGAACTTGCATTGTACGAAATGCCGTCCATTGCCAGTGCCGGGCTGAAATATTGCGGAGAACGGCTCACGCAGTTCACGAAAGTTTTTTCGGCAGCCGGTTTTGCTGCAGTTTTAGCATCAGTGTTTTTATCGTCGCAAGCGGCTAAAGCCAGTACCGCTAATACGGCCGCGCTTACTTTAGTTAAATTGACTAATTTCATAGGTTCTCCAAGTAGGATTAAAATTATAAAAAGTATAATTCGGCAGAGATTACCTTGTCTGATGGTGAGAGTAAAGAACAAAAGGCGTTTCGTTATAAGAAAACGATATAAAAAGCGGTCTAATTTCCGCTAAATTTTGCAAAAAAGTAGGAAAATTAGACCGCTGGCTCAAGGAGATTGAGTTAAAAATTAGTACATACCTTCACGTTCTTCACGAGTACTGATGTAGATATTTTTCACTTGGGTGTAAGCATCCAACATCATTTGGTGGGTTTCACGTCCGATACCGGAAGATTTATAACCGCCGAACGGTGCGCCCGCCGGTAAAATATTATAGCAGTTTACCCAGACACGACCGGTTTCGATCGCTTGTGAAACACGTAACGCACGGTTGATGTCTTTGGTCCAAACACCACCGCCTAAGCCGTATTCCGAATCGTTTGCCATACGGATAACGTCTTCTTCGGTTTTGAATTTAATCACGGTTGCCACCGGTCCGAAGATTTCTTCTTGTGCAACACGGCTAGTATTATCTTTAGACTCGATTAAGGTAGGTTCGACGAATTCACCGCAAGCAAGGTTATCCGCCAAGACTTTTCTACCGCCGGTAATAATACGACAACCTTCTTCTTCACCGATTTTCACATATTTTAAGATAGTGTTAAGTTGTCCCGCATTGACCTGCGCACCCATTTGCGTATCGTCTTCCCATGGTAAACCGACTTTGACTTTCTTAAATTCTTCGGCGAGTGCCGCCACAAATTTGTCGTAAATCCCTTCTTGTACGAAGATACGAGAACCGGCGCAACATACTTGTCCTTGGTTGAATAAAATACCTTTTTGCGCACCTTCCAACGCTTTATCAAACGGCATATCGTCAAAGAAAATATTAGCCGATTTACCGCCTAATTCTAAGGTTGCCGGAATGAGTAATTCCGCGGCGGAAATCGCAATATGACGACCGATTTCAGTTGAACCGGTAAAGGCTAATTTATTGAAGCCTTTGTGATGTAACATATATTCGCCGGATTTTGAACCTTTACCGGTAATTACGTTTAGTACGCCTTTCGGGAGTAAATGATTAATTTTTTGTGCAAAAGACAATAAGCTTAACGAAGTGGTGCTGGAAGGGTGGATTACTACGGTACAACCTGCCGCCAATGCCGGTGCGATTTTCCACGCCGCCATTAAGAACGGGAAGTTCCACGGAATAATTTGTCCGACTACACCGATCGGCTCACGTAATACGAGCGAGAGTTCTTCTTGATTGATTTGATTTAAGCTGCCTTCGCCGGCACGAATCGCACTGGCGAAATAACGGAAGTGATCGGAAGCCAACGGAATATCCGCCGCTCTGGTTTCACGAATCGGTTTACCGTTGTCTAAGGTTTCTTGTAAAGCGAATAATTCGCTGTTTTCGTCAATTATATCGGCAATTTTATTTAAAATCGCCGCACGTTCCGCTACCGTTGTTTTACGCCAAGATTTAAATGCTTCTTGCGCCGCTTTTACCGCCGCATCCACATCCGCATCGGTTGCATCGACAAAATGCGCTAAGACTTCGCCGTTTGCCGGATTATAAGAAGGAAGTAAATCGTTACCGCTACCTTGAGTCCATTCGCCATTGATTAATAAGCCGTAATTTTTATCAAAAACATTAAGATCTTTCATTGCATAGCTCCTTATTGATTATAGGATATAAACTCATCTATATATTCGATAATATGCCTAACACTCAAATTTGCAATGTTTTTTATACAAAAATGTTAATGAATTGTGAAAAATGTGAGCTGGATCTCAAAACAAGCGGTCTGATTTTCTGAAAAATCGGCAAAAAATAAGGACGCCGTAGCGTCCTTATCGAGATAAACATATTTTATTGTTTCGGCGCACCGATTGGTAATACCGTACGACCGAAGCTCTCATTAATGATTTCCGCCGCCGCTAAGTAGAACGCTAATAATGCGGTTAATAAACCGAAGTTACCGCCGATATGAGTCAGTGAGTGATCGCCGGTGAAATCACCTGCCGCTAATAAGTAGAAAGTGACGGTTAATGCTAAGAAGATTGCCTGTAATGCGCGAGCTTTTGCTAACGTACCGATAAACATCATTAGCGTGAACGTACCCCAAGCCACTAAATACCAACCGATAAACGGTGCGGTTACGCCTTCAGCGAAAAACACTTTGAATAATGCGAATGACCACCAAAATGCGCCGTAGCTAGTAAATGCGGTAAAACCGAACGTATTACCTTTTGAAAATTCGAACATACCTGCAATCATTTGTGCCGTACCGCCGAAAGCAAATCCCATTGCAAGCACTAAGCCTACGTTTTCGCCACCGAAGGTACCGTTATTGATTAAGCTAAGTAACCAAGTGGTTAAGGCGAAACCGCATAAACCTAGTGGGCCCGGATTAGCTGTTAAAGCGTTATGATTTGACATTGAAAACCTCGAGTCGTAATTGAATAAAAAATGTGTATATTGCAAAAGCGCAGGATTATATAGATAACTTAAATGAGTTGCTATAACTTGATGTTAAAATTGTAAAATTTTTTATAAATTTGCCCGCTTATGAGCTGAAAATGGCGAGATCTTGAAAAAAGTCAAAAAGAACCGGAGAAACTTATTTAAATGCTAATAATTTTTAATTAGAATAGCTTCCTTTTATTTATTCGGAGCTATTGTGTTTTTAATTGAAAATGCGACTTTTGCTATTCCTAGCCGTACTTTACTCCATTCGATTTCTTTGCAATTCGAACAAGGTAAAGTGTACGGGTTAATCGGACACAATGGCTCGGGTAAATCTACATTCATTAAATTATTGGCAAAACAAGAACAAGTATCGGCAGGTAAAATTCTATTTAATCAGAAAGAACTTAACCAATGGTCATCACGAGAATTTGCCAAACAAGTCGCTTATCTTCCGCAACATCTTCCGCAAGCTACCAATCTGACCGCCAGAGAGCTTATCGCCATGGGGCGTTATGCGTGGAATGGTTTATTCGGTTCCAATAAACAAAAAGATCATGAAGCTATCGAACGAGCTTTAGCCTTAACCCATACCGAGCAGTTTGCCGAGCAGTTGGTGGATACGCTTTCCGGCGGTGAGCGTTCTCGCATTTGGCTGGCGATGTTATTGGCGCAACAAAGTAAATTCTTATTGTTGGACGAACCGCTTGCCGCCTTAGATATTGCTCACCAAGTAGAAGTGATGGAATTGGTCAAAAAATTGGCGCACGAGCTGAATTTAGGTGTGATTATTGTGATTCACGATATTAATTTGGCGGCACGTTATTGTGATCAGTTGGTGGCGTTGCATAGCGGCAAATTATTAGCGCAGGGTGATGCGTTTGAGATTGTAAACAGCCCGAAATTAAAACAAATTTACGGTATTGATCTGAATGTGATCGAACACCCTGAAACCAAAAGACCGGTGAGTTTTTATTGATGAAACGACTTATTTTTTTACCACGGAACACACAGAAAAACACAGAAAATATTTATCGTATTTTCCGTGAGCTTCCGTGTTTCTCCGTGGTTAAAACATTAGCGGTCATTTTTGGGCTTTTTTTTGCAATGTCTTGCGGGGTGAAGGCAAAATCTTTTGCGACCTTGGATTGGACGGTTGCCGAAACGTTAATCGCTTTAGGCGAGAAACCGGTGGCGGTCGGTGATGTAAAAAGTTATCAGCAGTGGGTCAGTGAACCGGCGTTACCGAATGACACTTTAGATCTCGGTGTGCGAATGCAGCCGAATCCGGAACAGATTCTTGCCTTAAAACAGGGTGATCACGATTTGCATTTTATTAATAGCAGTTTTTATGCCCAAGCCACCGCTACGCTCGAGCCGTTTTCCACTGTGACATTAGTCGATTTTTATACGGAAGGCGATGCTTGGCAAAATATTGTGAATGCCAGCCGTAAAGTCGCGTTTATTGCTGATAAACAAACGGAATTTGAGCAGCTCATGGCTAACTATTTGCAAAAAATGGGTGAAATTCGACCGCTTGTTCAGCCTTATTTGGAGCGACCGATTGCCTTGGTACAGTTTATTGATACACGCCATTTACGCATTTATGCCGCAAACAGCCCGTTTGGTGCAGTATTGTCACAACTCGGTTTTCATAATGCGTGGAACGGTTCGCAAAATGCCTGGGGCTTTGAAACGATTGATGTCACTCAGTTAGCCAAACTTGCGCCGAATAGCCGTTTAGTGGTGGTAAAACCGTATCCGGCGAATATCGGTTCCGCTTTGCGCTACAACACCTTATGGCAACGTTTAGCCATGGCGAAAGATCCGTTAATTTTACCGGCGGTGTGGACATTCGGCGGCATTCCCTCCGCCCAACGCTTTGCCGAAATGTTTGCTAACGGATTATTGCACGGAGGCGAACAATGGTAAAAGCGAGCAAATTCTTATTCAGCGGATTAACCGTATTATTTTTCGGACTGCTGCTGACCGTATTAATGCTACAACTGCCAAATGGAAGCGGGCTAGTTTCGCTATTTTTGCCTAGCGACAATCTGGAATTATTGCTGATCCAAAGTTATAGCCTACCGCGTATTGTGATGGCATTACTTGCCGGCGGAATTTTAGGTTTAGCGAGCTTATTATTACAGCAAGTGATGGCGAATCCGTTGGCATCGGATAATACGCTTGGCATTAGTAGCGGTGCGCAATTCACCTTATTTTTAACCGCGATTTTTTTACCGGATTGGTTGGAATACGGCTCAAGTGCGGTCGCATTAATCGGTGCGGCACTCAGCCTGATTTTAGTGCTGAGTTTGGCGATGAGAAAAACAATGTCACCCTTATTGCTGATCCTTGCCGGCTTAGTGGTAAATCTGTATTTCGGTTCGTTTTCCGCATTAATGATGCTGTTTTATCCGGAAGAATCTCGAGGTTTGGCACAATGGGGTGCCGGTTCTTTAGTGCAAGAAAGTTGGCGGGATTCCTTATTATTGATGGTTCAAACCATACCGGCTTTGTTATTTATCGCTTTATTTATTCGTCCGCTCACTATTTTGGCGTTAAATGATGCGAATGCACAGAGTTTAGGCGTACCGGTCGCAAAATTGCGGGTTATTGGCGTATTGATTGCGGCATTTTTAATTGCGGTCGTGGTGGCGAAAGTCGGTATGTTAGGTTTTATCGGCTTGGCTTCGGCAACTATTGTTCGCCAACTGCATATTCGCCGTTTTAGTCATCAGCTGTTTTCCGCTTTTGGGTTAGGTGCGTTATTGTTAGCGAATACGGATTTGCTGTTACAGTTATTTGCCTTTTTTAGCGGGATTCATTTACCGACCGGTGCGGTGGTCGCATTATTAGGTACGCCGTTGTTGCTTTGGCTGATGTTTAGTGCTTTACCGCATACCGGACGTTTACAGCAGACGGATTTGCAAAAAATTCGTCAATTTAGACCGCTTGTTCTTGCGTTGATACTGGGTGGTTTAGCATTGGCAATTTGCTTAGCGTTATTTGTCGGCAAGGGTATCAACGGCTGGCAATGGACGCAACAAAGCGAGTTGATTGCATTGCGCCTCCCTCGTTTAATGGTGGCGATAGCGGTCGGGATTTTATTGTCGGTCGCCGGTGTGATTTTACAGCGTTTAACGTTAAACCCGATGGCAAGCCCCGAATTATTGGGGGTGTCTTCCGGCACGTCAATGGGCATTTTAGCCGCTTTGTTTCTGTTTGGTGTGCAACAAACCGAATGGTTTTGGTTGGCAGGAATTCTCGGTGCTTGTGCTGCATTATTGGTATTAACTGCAATCAATCAGCGTAGTGGTATGTTGCCGGAAAAAGTGTTGCTGACCGGTATCAGCTTATCGGCATTATTTGATACGTTGCAACGTTTAGCGATTGCCAGCGGTGACCCTCGAGCCAATCAGTTGATTGCCTGGACATCAGGTTCGACCCAAAATGTAAGTCATGAAATGGCTATCGGTTTGCTAGCGGTCAGTTTTACGTTGCTTTTTGCAAGTTTGATTTTCAGTCGTTGGCTTGCTCTACTGGCGTTACAAGCACCGATGGCACAATCGCTTGGCCTAAATCTAAAACAAGCTCGTTGGTGTTTAATTTTATTTAGTGCGTTATTAACTGCACTAGCGACATTGGTTATCGGTCCGTTAAGTTTTATCGGTTTACTGGTGCCGCAAATGGTACGTTTTTTAGGGGTAAAAAAAGCTCCGCAACAGATTTTGATTTCAGCTTGTTTGGGCGGATTAATTATGTCACTTGCCGACTGGCTCGGCAGGCAGTTATTGTTTCCGTATGAAATTCCGGCGGGTTTAGTCGCCACATTAGTTGGTGGAACTTATTTCTTATTAATGCTAAGAAGAGTTTAGCCTTCACAATTTAAAAAATTCTTAACAACACTTTAGGGTGAATAAAATGAAAAAAACGTTTTTCTATTCAACAGTCGCTTCGGCAGTTGCCTTAGCTATCTCACCGGTAATCGCGCAAGAAACCGCTGTATTGGATGAGGTGTCGGTGGTCGGCTCTGTTTCTAAAGCAGGTAAGGTGGAATATATGACACCTAAATCGGTTAATGTGATTAATGATGCACAAATTGCAGATGAAAATGCACAAAAAGTGGATCAGGCTTTACGCTATGAAGCAGGTATTGTGACAGAGCCTTATGGTGGAGATAATGATACGGATTGGTTTAAGATTCGTGGTTTTGATGCTTCTATGACGTTAGACGGTACCGCATTAGGGAAAAATGGTTTCTTTGTATGGTTACCAAATACTTACGGTTTAGAAAGTATTGAAGTAGTAAAAGGTGCAGATTCTTTTACTTATGGTGCTGTGGAAACAGGCGGTTTAGTGAATTTAGTCAGTAAACGACCAAGCAAGGAACCTAAAGGCGAAATAAAACTGACGGGCGGTAATAAAGATGAGCGTGGAGTAAGTTTTGATGTGAGCAACCAGTTCGCGGACAATCTACGTTATCGAGTAGTCGGAGATTATAATAAACGCCATGGACAGTTAAATGGAACATGGTTAGAAAGTTATTATTTTGCACCTAGCCTAACTTGGGATATTTCCAATACGGCAGCATTAACGTTATTAGCGAGTGTACAAAAAGATGTCGGAGTGCCGGTTAATCCGTTTTTACCGGCTTACGGGTCATTAATTCCAACTCCAAACGGCACAATTTCGCATGGTGTGAATTTGGGAGAGCCTAGCCAAGATTATACGGATCGTAGCCAATATTCTTTAGGGTATGAGTATACGAATAAATTTTCAGAAGGTTGGCAATTTACTCAGAATTATCGTTTTAGCCGTCTGAATATTGATCAGTACAATACTTTTGCATGGAGTTCCGATCAAGTCGCAAATGCTTCTCGTGGCTATGCTTATACAGTCGGTCATACCAATAATCATACATTTGATAATCGGATCAGTAAGAATTGGAACATAGGTGAATTTGATAACACAACAACAGTTGGCGTAGATTATCAACACTCAGAAACCAAAGGGATCAATGAGGGGTTCGGTCAGACGGTTAATTCCATCAATATGTTCAACCCTATTTATGGACAAACACCTTATAACCCAATAGGGAAATCTTATAATCTCAAAACTATTCAGCTAGGTTTATACGCACAGAATCAATTACGTTATAAAAATTGGTTATGGAATGTGTCTGCTCGCCATGACGATGTACGTGCAAATTCAGAATCAAATGGCGCAATCACCGGTTACAACGTAAGTCATAATAGTTATTCAACCGGTTTAATGTATCAATTTGATAATGGTTTAGCACCTTACGCAAATTATTCGGAATCATTCCGAGCAGTGTCGGGTAATGATGACTATGGACGTGCTTATAAACCATTTGAAGGCAAACAGTACGAAGTCGGTTTTAAATATTTACCAAGTTTTATCAATGGCACATTCTCTTTAGCATGGTTTGATCTTGAGGAGAAGAATACATTGATTGCAGATCCAAGCAATATTTCGGTTCAAGCGGGTAAACAAAAAAGCCATGGCGTAGAACTTCAAGCAAATTTAGGATTTACGGATAACTTATCCGGTCAATTCGCTTATACCTATACAAAAGCAAAAACGGATCTCTCCGTTTCGCAAAGTATCCGTTCGGCACTGATTCCTCGACATGCTTATGCGGCAAAATTAAATTACCGTTTTGCTGATAATGTGCTAAATGGTTTAACTGTTGGTGCAGGTATACGCTATGTAGGCTCAACTACTGATGAACAATACTATAAAGGTTATAAAATAGGTCACTACACACTTGCAGATTTATCGGCTAAATATGAATTTGCGAAAAACTGGGTGGCACAAGTTAATGTGGATAATCTGTTTAATAAGAAATACTTAGCAAGTTGTAGTTTCTATTGTTATTACGGAGAAGGACGTAAAGTTACAGCGAACTTAACCTACAAATTCTAATTTACAAAACCTATCAAAAGAGCTGATAATTTCAGCTCTTTTTTATCATAATCATAAGGAAACAATATGCAATTTAAAGACTATTTAGCAACCTTTTCAGCGGTTGATCATCTTGCCGGTTTAAATGTGCGTAACGCACAAGGGGAAGTGATTCATCATATTCCGGCAGTAGAAGGCAAATTGGGTTCACTTAAACTTTACAACGCCTTAGCGGAAAAATTCGATGGGAAATTAACCGCTTCAGCGGCACAACAAGGTATTGAATGGTTTGCCGAACATGTGGAAGACGCAAAACAAAATGCCGGTAAACACCCGAATATCGACTTATTATTCAAAGTCATTAGCGAAGATTTAGCATTAACGCTCGAGCCTGTCGCAAAGTGATCATCGTGAAGTAATTGATAAACGACAAGCGGTCGGAATTTGCAGAAAATTTGCAGAATCCGACCGCTTGCTTTTAGGGAAAAGCGAGAATTATTTGGTTAATAAATCTAACGCTTCTTGGTATTTCGCCACGGTTTTTTCAATTACGTCCGCCGGTACTTTCGGTGCCGGAGCTTGTTTATTCCAGCCGCTGTTTTCCAACCAGTCACGCACAAATTGTTTGTCGAATGACGGCGGATTTGTGCCTTCTTGATAAGTCTCTACCGACCAAAAACGGCTTGAGTCAGGGGTTAGCACTTCATCCATTAAAGTTAGTGTGCCGTTCTCATCTAAACCGAATTCAAATTTGGTATCGCAAATAATAATGCCTTTAGTGAGTGCATATTCTGCTGCTTCAGTATAAAGTGCAATCGCTGCATCACGCACTTTTGCCGCTAATTCCGCACCGATTTGGCGTTCGCATTCTTCGTATGAAATATTAATATCGTGATCACCCACTTCCGCTTTGCTTGACGGGGTGAAAATCGGTTGTGGTAATTTGCTGGCTTCTACCAAACCTTCCGGTAATTTTAAGCCGCAAATCGTGCCGGTTTGGTTATAGTCTTTTAAACCTGAGCCGGTTAAATAACCGCGCACAATCGATTCGATTTTTACCGGAGTTAAGCGTTTACAAACCACGGCACGGTGCTGAATAGCTTCCGCTTCTTCTTTCGGTAAAACATCAAAAACGGAATCGCCGGTGAAATGATTCGGCATAATGTGTGCTAATTTTTGGAACCAGAAATTAGAAATTTGGGTAAGGATTTCGCCTTTACGAGGAATCGGATCGTCTAAGATCACATCAAATGCGGATAAACGGTCGGTGGCGACCATCAACATACGTTTATCATCAATTTCATAAAGATCACGTACTTTTCCCGAATAGATTTTTTTTAAGCTAATTTGCATGGTTAAAAATTCCTTTAGAATAAAAAATTAAGCAAATTATACTCTTTTACGCAAACGATTGCGAATTTATTCTAACGAGTAAAAAATTTTTAAAAAAACAGCTTGCAATCTATAAATTTTAGGCGTATGTTAAAAAGCAATTCAACAAATTTATATTGAGAAAGCTATTATGAACTTTATCCGTACTCATCATCACCATCATTCAACCTGATATCTTTCGGGCATTTGAGTGTGGTCGGAAGATAGAAAATCTTCCGAGTACGTATAAAGCAAAATCGCATATCGCAGCAAAATACATAACCTCTCGGAAGGCAACTTTCGAGAGGTTTTTTATATCCGAAATTTAAACACAACATGGGAAAGACAAAATGACAACCACAAACCGTTTACGTATCGCTCTGCAGAAGAAAGGGCGTTTAAGCAAAGATTGCAACGAATTACTCAAGCAATGCGGCGTGAAAATTAACTGGAACGAACAACGTTTAATCGCTTATGCGGAAAATATGCCGATTGAAATTTTACGGGTGCGTGATGACGATATCCCGGGCTTGGTTTTTGAAGGCGTGGTGGATCTCGGCATTATCGGTGAAAATGTACTGGAAGAAGAGGAACTCGGTCGTCTTGCTCGAGGCGAAAAAATCGAATATAAAAAATTACGTACCTTGGATTTCGGCGGCTGCCGCTTGTCGTTAGCGATTGATCGTGACCGCACTTATAACGGCGTGCAAGACTTTGTTAATTCACGCATTGCCACCAGCTATCCGAACTTACTCAAACGCTATATGAACGAAAAGGGCGTAGTGTTTAAAAGCACCTTACTTAACGGCTCTGTCGAAGTCGCCCCTTCCGCTGGTTTAGCCGATGCGATTTGCGACTTGGTTTCATCCGGTGCAACGCTTGAAGCGAACGGCTTAAAAGAAGTGGAAGTGATTTATCAATCCAAAGCCTGCTTGATTCAACGTGCCGAACCGCTTTCAGCCGAAAAACAAGCGTTAGTCGATCGGCTACTTACCCGTATTCAAGGCGTACAACAAGCGGCGGAAAGTAAATACATTATGCTGCACGCACCAAAAGATAAACTCAAAGAAATCACCGCACTTTTACCGGGTGTGGAAAATCCAACCATTCTCCCGCTCGCCAATGACTCCGCCCGTGTTGCCATGCACGTGGTTAGCCAAGAAAACTTGTTTTGGGAAACGATGGAACAACTCAAAGCAATGGGCGCAAGCTCGGTGCTAGTACTACCGATTGAGAAGATGTTGGCGTAGAAATCTCCCCCTAACCCCCTCTTTATCAAAGAGGGGGAATAAACGGAGAAAGAAAAGTCTCCCCTCTTTCGTAAAGAGGGGATAGAGGAGATTTAAAAATGAAAATGGAGAACAAAATGCAAACCCTAATTTGGAAAAACTTAACCGAACAACAACGCCAAGCGGCACTTACTCGCCCTGCGATTAGCTCTGCGTTCAATATTCAACAGGCGGTCGATTCTATTCGTGAAAACGTATTGGCAAATGGTGACAAGGCGTTACTTGAGCTTTCTGAAAAATTCGACAAAGTGAAATTAGATAGCCTTGTCGTTTCAAAAGCACAGCTCCAAGCGGCAAGTGATCGTTTATCGGACGAGCTAAAACAAGCGATCCAAAATGCCAAAGCGAATATCGAAAAATTTCATACCGCACAAATTCCACAGCCAGTGGATATAGAAACCCAAGCAGGCGTGCGTTGCCAAGTGGTAACTCGCCCGATTAACCGAGTTGGCTTGTATATTCCGGGCGGTTCTGCACCGCTATTTTCGACTGTATTAATGTTAGCGATTCCGGCAAAAATCGCCGGTTGTAAAAAAGTGGTACTTTGCTCACCTCCGCCGATTGCCGATGCGATTTTATATGCAGCGGATCTCTGTGGCGTAGAAACTATTTACCAAGTGGGAGGCGCACAAGCGATTGTGGCAATGGCGTATGGTACGGAAACGGTGGCGAAAGTGGATAAAATTTTCGGGCCGGGTAATAGCTTTGTAACCGAAGCGAAACGCCAAGTGTCGCAAAGCGTAAACGGTGCAGCGATTGATATGCAGGCAGGCCCTTCGGAAGTGTTAGTGTTGGCGGATGAAAATGCTGATTCTGATTTTGTGGCAAGCGACCTACTTTCCCAAGCGGAACACGGTGCAGATAGCCAAGTGATTTTGGTAACGCCAAGCGAAACCTTGGCAAAACAGACTGCACTTGCTATCGACCGCCAACTTGCAACATTACCGAGAAAAGAGACAGCTTGCAAAGCACTAGAACACAGCCGAATTTTCATCGCTGAAAGCCTTGAACAAGCGGTCGAAATCAGCAATGAATATGCACCGGAACACTTGGTTGTTCAAGTAGAAAACGCCCGCTCTTTGCTCGACCAACTCGATAACGCAGGTTCGATTTTCTTAGGCGCATATTCTCCTGAGAGTATGGGCGATTACGCCAGCGGTACCAACCACGTGCTACCGACCTACGGCTACACCCGTACTACATCAAGTCTAGGCTTGGCGGATTTCAGTAAACGAATGACCGTGCAAGAACTCACGCCGCAAGGTTTCAAAGATTTGGCAAAAACGGTGGAAGTAATGGCAAGTGCGGAACAATTGGAAGCGCATAAACAGGCGGTTTCGATTCGGTTGGCGAAGATTGCCTAGGACGAGCCGTCCTAGGATCGATAATCCCAGCCCCGCTGGGGCTGAAAATTAGAAGATAAAGAGCCACAGAGTGGCTCGGATTAAGTAACCCCATACGGCTCGTATGGGGAGGAAGGAACAAAATATGCAAATCTCACAACTCTCTCGAAAAAATGTGCAAGCTCTAACCCCTTACCAATCAGCACGCCGTTTGGGGGGCAATGGCGATGTGTGGCTGAATGCGAATGAATATCCAACTTCGCCAAGCTTTGATTTACTTAATCGCACTTTTAACCGCTATCCGGAAGCCCAGCCAGCCGCTGTGGTGAATGGTTACGCTCAATACGCAGGTGTAAAACCTGAAAATGTGATCGTTACCCGTGGTGGCGATGAAAGCATTGAGCTGATTATCCGAGCATTCTGCGAGCCGAACGACAGCGTGCTTTACTGCCCACCGACTTACGGAATGTATAGCGTATCGGCGGAAACTTTCGGTGTTGCACTCAAAACCGTGCCTTTAACCGCTGATTTTCAGCTTAATTTAGCTGAAATCGAACGCAATCTTGACGGCGTGAAAGTGGTGTTTGTGTGTAGTCCAAACAACCCGACCGGCACGCTCGTCAAGCGGTCAGATTTGCTCAAACTTTTGCAAATCACCGCAGGGCGAGCGATTGTAGTGGTGGACGAAGCCTATATCGAATTCTGCCCTGAAGCGACAATGGTTAGCGAATTAGCTAACTTCCCACATTTGGCGATTATCCGCACGCTTTCCAAAGCCTTTGCCTTAGCGGGCTTGCGTTGCGGTTTTACCCTTGCTAATGAAGAATTAATCGGTGTTTTGCAAAAAGTAATCGCCCCCTATCCGCTCCCTGTGCCAGTTTCCGACATTGCAGCCCAAGCCTTAACTGAAAAGGGGGTAGCAGAGATGAAACAACGTGTGGCAAATGTGCTAGAAAACCGAGCATGGTTAATCGGACAGCTTAAAACTATCCCAAGTGTGGTAGAAATTTTTGATACCGAAGCTAACTATGTTCTCGTCAAATTCCAAGACGGACAAAAAGTGTTTAAAGCATTGTGGGAAAAGGGCATTATTTTGCGTGATCAACACAAAGCCTTGGGATTGCAGAATTGTATTCGGATCAGTATTGGTACAAGATATGAGTTAGATAGAGTGGTGGAGGGGATTCGCTTAGCTTGAGCCATATAGGTACCACGCACTTACGTACGTGGTTATACATAGTGTCGCTACTCCGTAGCGATCTGGTATGATGCGGAGCATCATCACTATGCGTAACCTAGCACGTGAGTGCTAGGAAAGGGAGGAAATATGAGCTATACCAGAAACCTATACCACATTATTTTTCGTACAAAATATGGCGTACCGAGTATCGTAGAAGAAAATGAAGAATATCTTTATCGCTACATTTGGGGCTTTGTGCAAGAACATCATTCGGTGCTTTATAGAGTGAATGGTATGCCAGATCATATTCATCTTTTGGTGGAACTGCACCCTACGCTTTCCGTAGCGGAATTTGTGCAGAAATTGAAAACCACAACCCATAAATGGATTGATGAAAATAAGCATTTATTTCCTGAATTTTATGCGTGGTCGAGAGGATATTGCTCTTTGACCTATTGCGAACGAGATAAAGCAAAAATCATCAATTACATTAAAAATCAGAAAGAACACCATAAAACGCAAAATTTTGTTGATGAAACCAAATTCTTACTGACCGAAGCAGGTATTGAAATCAACGAAAAATTTTTTGAAAAAGATTTATAGTGATACAGAGTATCGCCACTATGCTTAGCCTAGCACGAGAGTGCTAGGAAACAGGAGAACCAATATGCAACCAACCCTATTCATCGACCGTGACGGCACGTTAATTGACGAGCCGAAAACCGATTTCCAAATTGATAGCTTGGAGAAACTCAAACTGGAACGCAATGTGATTCCTGCGTTACTGAAATTAAAAGATCACTACCGTTTTGTGATGGTCAGCAATCAAGACGGTTTGGGAACGGAGTCGTTTCCACAGGAAAATTTCGATAAACCGCACAATGCGATGTTGGAGATTTTTCGTTCGCAAGGCATTGAATTTGATGCGATTTTGATTTGTCCGCATAAGCCAGAAGATAACTGCGATTGCCGTAAACCGAAGATCAAATTGCTGAAAAAATATATCGACAAAAAATTGTTCGATCCCGATCGCAGTTTTGTGATCGGTGACCGTGCTACCGATGTGCAACTGGCGGAAAATCTCGGCATTCAGGCGTTGCAATATCACCCTGAAAAATTGGATTGGGATCTGATTGTGGAAAAATTATTGCCAAAAACGACCGCTTGTGAACGCTCACCACGCTATTCCGAAGTGGCTCGCACCACCAAAGAAACCGACATCAAAGTGCAAGTGTGGCTAGACGAAACAGGTGTAAACCAAATTAGCACAGGCGTGGGATTTTTCGACCATATGCTCGACCAAATCGCCACCCACGGCGGTTTTAGAATGAACGTGCAATGCAAAGGCGACTTGTGGATTGACGAACACCACACCGTTGAAGACACAGCTCTCGCACTCGGCACGGCATTAAAACAGGCGTTGGGCGACAAACGCGGCATTCAACGCTTCGGCTTTGTGCTACCAATGGACGAATGCAAAGCGGAATGCACAATGGATTTATCGGGTCGCCCATACTTCAAATTTAAAGCGAAATTCAAGCGTGACAAAGTGGGCGATTTCAGCACTGAAATGACCGAACATTTCTTCCAATCGATCGCCTACACCCTAATGGCAACGCTCCACCTGAAAACCAAAGGCGACAACGACCACCACAAAATCGAAAGCCTATTCAAAGTGTTCGGCAGAACCCTAAGACAGTGCATAAAAGTGGAAGGGAATGAATTACCGAGTTCGAAGGGTGTATTGTAAAATAGCACAACATCGCTAGCGCGAGCGTCCCACTCGTGCCATAACATTAACGTGCTAGAGTTCGTACCGGCACAAGCGAGACGCTCGCGCCAACAATAGAGAAAAAGTGCGGTCGGTTTTCAGTACATTTTTGCAAAGTTTTGGGGAAATTTGACCGCTTGCCTAGCACGCGCTGTGCTAGGCTACCTAATCCCAGCCCCGCTGGGGCTGACAACAAAGAGCCTCAGCGCGGCTCGGATTAACGACCCCATACGATTCGTGTGGGGATACTACTTAAGGAATTCTTTATGGATAGTAAATTAAAAATAATTGATTCTCTCTTAGCTGAAGCTAACTCATTTAATTTTACAAATTTTAGTTATACACGACATACGAAATATGGAATTTATGGAGGACCTGATAAATCAGAATGGTTAGTATTCAAAACTAGAGTGCATAACATCATTTTAGATTCATTAGATGGTAATTCCGCAGCAGTTAAATTAGTAAATGAGGCTATCAATACTGAAACTTCGGGATATGGAGAGGAACAATTTTACTTTGTAAAAAATAGATTGGTTTTAGCCTTAGAACAATTAAAAATGGCTTTAGAACAAGATGTTTATGGAGAACTAAAAAAAGATAAAAGTATCGCTAGTTCGCCAGCTTTGTCTAATAAAGTTTTCATTGTGCATGGACACGATGAAACTCTCAAATTAGATGTTGAAAATTTTGTTCATGAAATAGGTTTAGAACCAGTTGTATTACATAGGCAGACGAATGAAGGTCAAACAATTATTGAGAAATTCGAAAAAAACAGCGATGTAGGTTTTGCATTTATTTTATTAACCCCAGACGAAATTAGTTATACGATTGATCAGAAAGATAAAGCCGATAATGATAGAAAAACGGAATTTAGAGCAAGACCAAATGTAATTTTTGAATTTGGATATTTTGTCGGGAAATTAGGACGAGGAAGAGTTTGTTGTCTTTTAAAAGGAAATACTCAGATACCTAGTGACGTTAGTGGTGTGGTATATCATAAAATTGAAAATAACCTTGAAGAAAAAGCCTATGCAATTATTAAAGAATTAAAAGCTGTAGGTTATCAAATAAAAATGTAGAGCAAAAATCATGACCAACCTAATAATCATCAACACAGGCTGTGCAAACCTGTCATCTGTAAAATTTGCATTCGATCGCTTGGGGATTCAGGCGGAGATTAGTCGTGATTTAGACAAAATCAAATCGGCGGATAAGTTGCTATTGCCTGGTGTGGGGACTGCTGTGGCTGCGATGAAGATTTTGCAAGATCGTGATTTGATTGACACGATCCGCAACGCCACTCAGCCAATGCTTGGTATTTGTTTGGGTATGCAGTTAATGACCGAATTTTCAGCTGAAGGCAATGTGGGAACGCTTGGGCTTATGAATGGCAAAACCGAGTTAATCCCCAATACAGGTTTGCCGTTGCCACATATGGGCTGGAACAAGGTTCAGTATCAAGCCGATCACCCATTATTTCACGGCATTGAGCAAAACAGTCATTTCTATTTTGTGCATAGCTATGCGGTGTTGCCGAATGAAAACACTATCGCCACCGCTGATTATGGCGTGCCTTTCTCGGCTGCGATTGCGAGCAAAAACTTCTACGGCGTGCAGTTCCACCCCGAACGTTCAGGCAAAAATGGTGCACAGTTGCTGAAGAATTTTGTGGAGCTTATTTAGTGCCTCATACTGCCGTATGAGGTTACACATAGTGCGGTTGCTCCGC
Source organism: Actinobacillus genomosp. 1 (assembly GCF_029774175.1). Lineage (NCBI taxonomy): Bacteria > Pseudomonadati > Pseudomonadota > Gammaproteobacteria > Pasteurellales > Pasteurellaceae > Actinobacillus > Actinobacillus genomosp. 1. The sequence goes on from NZ_CP103834.1 coordinate 2,345,974, forward strand.
AACCAATTTTGTTTGTCGCAGAGCGACAATACAATTATTAACCTAGCACGGTTAGTGCTAGGCATACAGGAAACAAACACAATGAAAAAATCCATAATTATCCCCGCCCTTGATTTGATTGATGGCAAGGTAGTGCGGTTACATCAGGGCGATTATGCCAAGCAAACCACTTATTCCGACAATCCTATTGAGCAATTCGCCAGCTACCTTGCACAAGGAGCGGAGCAGTTGCATTTGGTGGATTTGACAGGGGCGAAAGATCCTGCGAAAAGACAGACCGCACTTATCGGCAAGATTATTGCGGAGACAAATTGCCAAATCCAAGTGGGCGGTGGTATTCGTACCGAGCAAGATGTGGCGGATTTATTGGCGGTGGGGGCGAATCGTGTGGTGATTGGCTCAACGGCAGTAAAAGATCGGGCAATGGTTAAGGGTTGGTTTGAAAAATATGGTGCGGAAAAATTTGTCTTGGCGTTAGACGTAAACATTGACGCAAGCGGTCAAAAAATTATTGCGATTAGCGGTTGGCAAGAGGCGAGTGGCGTGTCGCTCGAAGAGCTGATCGAAGATTATCAAGCGGTCGGATTGCAGCACGTTTTATGCACCGATATTTCCCGAGACGGCACGCTAGCTGGCTCGAACGTGGATCTTTACCGTGAAATCTGTGTCAAATACCCTGAAATTAATTTCCAATCGTCAGGCGGAATCGGTTCGCTTGACGATATCAAGGCGTTGAAAGGCACAGGCGTAGCGGGCGTAATCGTTGGGCGTGCGTTGTTAGAAGGTAAATTTAATGTGGCGGAGGCAATCGAATGTTGGCAAAACGGATAATCCCTTGTTTGGACGTGCGTGATGGTCAGGTGGTCAAAGGCGTGCAGTTCCGCAACCACGAAATTATTGGCGATATTGTACCGCTTGCGAAACGCTATGCGGAAGAAGGGGCGGACGAGTTAGTGTTTTACGACATTACCGCCTCATCGGACGGTCGCACGGTGGATAAAAGCTGGGTGGAGCGTGTGGCACAAGTGATCGATATTCCGTTTTGTGTGGCGGGTGGAATCAAAACCCTTGAAGATGCAGAAAAATTATTCGCTTTCGGAGCGGATAAAATTTCGATAAATTCGCCCGCACTTGCCGATCCGAATTTGATTACCGCATTGGCGGATCGCTTTGGCGTGCAAGCGGTGGTGGTGGGTATTGATAGTTGGTTTGAAAAAGAAACCGGCAAATATTGGGTTAATCAATATACCGGCGATGAAAAACGTACTCGCCAAACCAACTGGCAACTGCTCGACTGGGTGCAAGAAGTGCAAAAACGTGGAGCAGGCGAAGTCGTGTTAAATATGATGAACCAAGACGGTGTGCGTAATGGCTATGATTTGGTGCAACTGAAAAAAGTGCGTGATGTGTGCAACGTGCCGTTAATCGCTTCAGGCGGTGCAGGCGAAATGGTGCATTTCCGAGATGCGTTTGTAGAGGCGAATGTGGACGGAGCTTTGGCTGCAAGCGTATTCCATAAGCGGATTATTGAGATTGGTGAGTTGAAGGAATATCTTGCGAAAGCAGGTGTGGAGATTCGGAGATGATTGGATTCCTAGCACTAACGTGCTAGGTTAAGCATAGTTCTGTCGCTCTGCGACAGTTTAGGTTGCGGAGCAACCATATTATACGTAACCCCATACGTTAGTATGGGGGACTAGTCATCAAAACTATAAGCAGTCAAATTTTAGGAAAAATATGCAAAACAAAATCAACTGGCAAAAAGTCGATCAATTACTTCCCGTCATTATCCAACATTTCCAAACCAGTGAAGTGTTAATGTTGGGCTATATGAACCAAGAAGCATTAAATAAAACCTTAGCGGAAAAAGTGGTAACTTTCTATTCTCGCACCAAACAACGTTTGTGGACAAAAGGCGAAACCTCGGGGCATTTTTTAAATGTAGTGGATATGAGTTTGGATTGCGATAACGATACCTTATTGATTTTAGTGAATCCAATTGGGCCGACTTGCCATACGGGTGAAGGGAGTTGTTTCCATCAATTCGAGAGCCAGTCTGAAGGCGATTGGACGTGGTTTGCGAAATTGGAACAAGTACTTGCCGAGCGCAAATATGCCGATCCAGAAAGCTCTTATACCGCCAAACTCTATACTAAAGGTGTGAAGAAAATCGCTCAGAAGGTGGGAGAAGAAGGTGTTGAAACCGCATTAGCAGCGGTGTCGCAAGATAAAGAAGAAGTGGTAAGTGAAGCGGCAGATTTAGCCTATCACTTGACCGTATTATTGCATTCGATGAATCTTGAATGGGGCGATGTGATTGCTAAATTAAAAGAGCGTCATCAGGGCATCGGGCTTCATCCGGAAGGTTCAAATAAATAATACAAGCGGTTGGATTTTGTAAAAAATTTGCAAAATTTGACCGCTTGCGTATAATTCGCCCCTCAAAATTGGTTGCCGAGTTCCCTTACCTCGGCTTTTTTATTTTTAAAAAGGAACAATATGAACTTTCAAATTGATTTTTCAGACGCACAAAAGCGTCGTTCTCTAGTTTTACTTTCCCTTTTCCATATCTTTATTATCGCTATCAGTAACTATTTGGTGCAGATTACTTTTGAGGTAAAGATTCCGTTTAGCGATACTGTGATTCCGACCACTTGGGGGACTTTTACTTTCCCGTTTGTGTTTTTGGCGACAGATTTAACCGTACGTGTATTTGGAGCAAGCCTTGCCCGCAAAATTATTTTCGTCGGAATGTTGCCGGCATTGCTGATTAGTTATGTGATTTCAGTGCTGTTTTTCGAGACACAATTCCAAGGCTTTAATGCGTTAAACGAATTTAATCTGTTTGTGTTCCGTATCGCTTTAGCCAGTTTCTGTGCTTATGTAGTCGGGCAGTTATTGGATATTGTGGTGTTTAACCGCTTACGTCAGGGCAAAACTTGGTGGCTTGCGCCGATGTGTTCGACCATTTTCGGCACCTTGATTGATACCTTCGCTTTCTTTGCGGTGGCGTTTTATAAAAGCGATGATGCTTATATGGCGGAACATTGGTTCACCATTGGTACAGTGGACTATGCGTTTAAGCTGTTTGTCAGCTTATTGCTGTTTTTACCGTTGTACGGTGTGTTACTCAATTATTTAGTCAAAAAATTTAAACTGAAATAGTCGTTTGGGGATTATGCTGAAAAAAGGTATAATCCCCTTACTTTTTTCTGCGTATTTGCAAGAAAATTGAGAATTTAACCGCTTGAATTAAGAAGAGAGAACAGCATGAGCAAGATTCCATTAAGAACCGAAGAAGAGATTGAGAAATTACGTGTCGCTTGTAAATTAGCCTCTGACGTATTAGTAATGATTGAGCCGTATGTGAAAGAAGGCGTAAGCACCGCAGAATTAGACCGTATTTGTCATGAATATATCGTAAACGAACAGCAGGCGATTCCGGCGTGTTTAAACTATCATGGCTTCCCGAATGCGACTTGTATTTCATTAAACGAAGTGGTGTGCCACGGTATTCCGAGTGCGGATCGTAAATTGAAAAAAGGCGATATTCTAAATATTGACGTAACGGTGATTAAAGACGGTTACTACGGCGACAACTCAAAAATGTATGTGGTTGGCGAGCCGAGCATTCGAGATAAACGTTTAATTGACGTAACGTTAGAATCGCTTTATATCGGTTTACGTACGGTAAAACCGGGCATTCGTTTAAAAGAAATCGGTAAAACCATTCAGCAATATGTTGAGAAGCAAGGTTTCTCGGTGGTGCGTGAATACTGCGGTCACGGTATCGGTACCGAATTCCATTGCGATCCGCAAGTGCTTCACTATAACTCGGATGACGGTGGAGTGGTGTTACAAGAAGGTATGGTGTTTACCATTGAGCCGATGGTGAATGCGGGTAAAAAAGAAATCCGTAATATGCCTGACGGTTGGACGGTGAAAACCAAAGACCGTAGCCATTCAGCACAGTTTGAACATCAAATTGTGGTAACCAAAGAAGGCTGTGAAGTGATGACGATTCGTGATGAAGAAATTGCCGAAGGCAGAATTTCTCGCATTATGAAAAACGTTTAATCGTGATAAATAAAAAATCCACCGTTATAAGCGGTGGATTTTTTTATGTTTTTTGCAATGAGATGTAACTAGGCTTTAGTCAGGATTTCTAACAGTTCGGCTTCCACTTGTTTGCCGAATTTACCCATACGGAAATCCGCTTTCAATTCATCAAATTTTTCCGGTTCCGCTTCCATTTTCTGTTTTAAGAATTGCGGAAATTCACATAAAACCAGTTCGGTTTTGCCGTTACGAATATCAAAGATACTTGGAATTTTCTGTGCGGAAATGACCGCTTGTTGTTGCTCGTCACTGTCAAAATGTTTGCGCTCTTTGTTATCTTTACGGGCAACGTATTTTACGTTGATATTCGGATTGAGTTTGGTCATACGTTGGAAATAAGCGACAATTTCCACACAGTCCGGGCAATAAGGCTCCGCCATCACCAGCCAGTCGCCCTGTACGCCGACGGCTTTGAGTTTTTCTTCGGTTTCCGTTTCAAGTTTGACATCAACATAAACTTCAAGCTGATTTTCACGGTCTTCGTCACTACTAAATTCTAAATATTCATAAAAATGTGCCATAGGTTATCCTTTTAAAATTAACGGTATCGGTTTTAGTGTCGCCAAATAATTTCGCAATCTACTTTGGCATTGTTAATCGTTTTACGCTGCAGTTTTTCTCGCATTAATTGGAAAGTTCTTAATGCAATTTGATCGTGATCTTGCGCAATCGAGTGAATATGAAAAGGGAGTGCGTCAAGTAAATGATGATCGTCAAAGGTGGCTAAATGTAATTCTTGATTCATCAATTTCGCCATTTGTTTATGTTCGGTTAAATAGCGCAATACGCCTTCCAAAATGGTATAAGAAGCGGTAAACACCGCTTCCGGTAAACGTCCTAAACGCTCAACCACTTCGGCAAACATTGCATAGCCCGATTCCGGTTGGTAATCTTTATGTAAAATCCAATCGCTTTTTACCGCTAAATGCGATTGCTCCAAGCCTTCGTAAAAGCCTTCCAAACGAGAAGCACTCGGCGAAAGCGAAAGTTGTCCGCCTAAATAGAAAAATTCTTTCGGTTGATAGGCTCTTACGATATTTTCCACCAATTTCGCTACGCTGGGCGTGTCGTCGCTGATAATGTAATTCAGCTCCAAATTCGGAATATGGCGGTCGATATGCAAGACCGGCGTATGCCTAATGATTTTCTTATAATAATTCGGGTCTTGATGTGTCGGAGCGGTAATCAGTAAATCTACTTGGCGATCAAGCAAGCGATCGATGACCAATTTTTCTTGTTGAGGATTATCGTCGGAACAAGCGATAACAAGCTGTAAACCGTTTTCTCGGCACAGTTTCTCAAGATTACGGGCAGTGGAAGCAAAGCCGTAGTTGGTCAAATCGGGAATTACCAAACCGATTACGTTAGAACGCTGCGCTTGTAACGCTTTCGCATAGATATTCGCACGATAACCGTATTGTTCGGCGATCGCTTGAACTTTTTGGCGCGTTTCAAGTTTGATGCGGAAATCATCACTTCTACCGTTGAGAATCATACTGGCAGTAGTTTTAGATACGCCGCTGAGCATTGCAATATCATTGAGCGTTAAACGTTTTTTAGATTTAGATTCCACAATTTTCTCCTAAAAGACGGCTTCTCAGTTTGAAGCCGAATAGCGCAAGTTTACTTGCGCTTATTGTTATTATTCGTCTTGAATTTGAATCGGCTGAACTTGAGCGATTTGAGCGGTCAGCGGACGAGAAGTTTCTAACAGATTAACTCGATTTGCAATAAAGAATCGTGATGTCATTACTTTTTCGCCATTGTTGATGAAAATTTCCACCACCGAACGGTCAAAGAAAATCTCTAGATTATCGAGTTTCTTAACTTCGCAATGACGCTGGCTACCGAATTTTTCCATTAACTCGGTTTGTTCCGTCTCACTACGATCTAAGGTTAATAAGCCGTTTTCATAGCGTAGGCTCAATGTTTGTCCTTTATCATTGCTAAAGAAGTTCAATACAAGCGGTTGATTTTCGACAGAAATTTGCAAATAAGCCGTATCCAGATTATCGATTGTAATTTTTCGGTTAATTTTGACCGCTTGTTTTGCGACTAATTTAACGATTGGCGTTTGCTGAATTTTACCGTTTACTACTTTTATTTGGCGTGGCAGACTTAAGGTTGAATGCCATTTATATTTATCGGTCGGATAAGTTAAATCCGGTAAGCCGACCCAACCGAATACGATGCGATCCGTATTTTGTACCGACTGCGGTGCATAGAAATCAAAACCGTAATCCAGTTCTTCAATATGCTCGGCGGTTAAGTTATTGCCGTCTAATTTGCCTAGCGCATAGGTCGCGTGATAATTGTTTTGGAACTGATGCGCTTCACGCAGTTTACCTTGTGGCGACCAAACAAACACATTTTTACCGCCAAGTTGGAACAGATCCGGACATTCCCACATAAACACATTACTGTTATCAAAGTCTTTTACCGCTAATTCGGAAATTAAACGAGGCGTGCTATCGAGATCGTCCATTTCATACACTAAGCAAGTTCCGGTTAGGTTCTCACGTTGTGCGCCAAGCACAAAGCGAATTTTACCCTCTGCGGTAATAAACGGTTTAGGATCTCGAACGTGCTCGCTATAGCCGGTTGGAGCTTGGTCGATAATGCAACGTTTTTCTAATAATTTGCCCGATTTATCAAAAATCGCAATGTTTTGGTGCGGAACACGTTGGTTATCGCTCGCACGGCGAGTATTGCCGGTGTAAAACGCCACGATTTTGTCTTGCCACATAATCGCACCGCCCGAATAGCAACCGTGTGATTCGAACATTTCATCCGGGATCAAGCGGTCGGATTTTTCAAAAGTTTGGAAATCACGGGTAATAAAATGTTCCCAATGTTTCATACCGTGTATGGCATCATAAGGGAACCATTGCGCGAAGATATGATATTTCTCACCGTCAAAAATTAAGCCGTTCGGATCGTTAAATAAACCGGTTTGCGGGGCTAAATGGTAGGTCGGATAGAAATCCTTATCGGAAAGTACGGTTTGGCGGATTGTGGCTAATTCGTCTTGCTCTGCGGCGTGTAGGCTTTTGTATTTGCCGTTATTGAAAATCTGCATAGTATAAAATCCTAAATTGCAAAAAAGCGGTGAAATTTCACCGCTTGTTATGATTATTGCGCTAAAAACGCTTCTAGTTCGGCTTTATTCGGTAATGCCGACATCGCACCTTTTGCTGTCGTTGCTAAAGCGCCTGAAGCGTTCGCTTTGCGAATAACATCCACCAATACGCTTTCGTCTTTCCAATTTTCAACTTGTGATAAACCGGCAAGTAAGCCGCTGACGAACGCATCGCCGGCACCGGTGGTATCAACCGGTTTTAACGCTTTACCGGCAACTACTTGGCTATTACCGTTTAAGTGATAAATCGCACCGTCTTTACCTAACGTGATAATGATTAATTTCTCCGGATATTGCGCAGTAATCACTTGAGTTGCTTGTTCAAGCGTAGTGGTATCGGTTAATAGCGTTAATTCTTCTTCAGAGAATTTGAGTACGTCCGCCATCGCTACCACGCGATTGACCACTTGTTTCATTTCATCAAGACTTGCCCAAAGCGATTCACGTAAATTCGGATCAAATGAGAAGAAACCGCCAGCTTCTTTTACTCGGCGAATCGCTTCAATTGTGGTTGAGCGAGAAGGATCATTGATAAGCGCAATCGAGCAACAATGTAGGAAATCGCCTTTTTGGAAAGTCGGTAAATCGCCCACTTCAAGGAATTGATCCGCACTCGGGTTTACCATAAAGGTAAAACTGCGTTCACCGTCGTCTAAACCGACGATAACGGTGGAAGTACGTTGTTTCGGATCGAGAATCATATGTTCGGTCGAAACCTTTTCCGCATTAAGTGTTTGCTGCATAAATTTGCCAAGCGGATCTAAACCGACTCGACCGATAAAGCCGGCTTCAACGCCTAAACGTGAAACTCCCACTGCAACGTTTGCCGGCGCACCGCCCGCACATTTTAAATAATGATTTTCACCGTCCGGAATTAAATCAACAACGGCATCGCCGGTTACCCAAATTTTGCCCATAATCGTATTCTCTTATCTAGTCAAAAATAGTTAATTTATCTTAGCTAAAACGGTTTAGTTTTGCAAAAGCTATTTCAAATCCTACCGCCTGTGACAGTTAGCCATTATAATTCAAATAAAGGTTTCACACACGAGGAATTACCGATGAAAAAGTCCCTTATTACTCTCTGTTTTGCAGCATTTTTAGCTGGCGTTCCGCTAATGGCAGAACAGCCAAACGTAGAAAATCTTGATTTAATTCCGGTTGCAAATTTACCGACGGTGGAGGCGGAATTAACCGTTGCACCGAATGTACCTAAGCCGTTAGCACGTAATACGCCGGCAAAAGTCGTGGTAAAACTAGAAACTTTAGAAAAAGTGATGGAAATCGAAAAAGGCGTGAAGTTTAAATATTGGACGTTTAACGGCTCAACACCGGCACCTTTTATTCGAGTGCGTGAGGGCGATATGGTGGAAGTACAAGTTTCCAATCCGGCAAACGGTAAAATGGCGCATGCGGTTGATTTCCATTCTGCCGCCGCACCGGACGGTGGTGCAAAAGCAAGTTTAACTGAAATCGGTAAACAAACCACATTTGCCTTTCGGGCGATGTCACCAGGATTATATTTATACCATTGCGGTGCTGATCCGGTTTCGGTGCATTTGGGCAAAGGGATGTTCGGTTTAATGCTGGTGGAGCCGAAAGAGGGCTTACCGAAAGTTGATAAAGAATTTTATTTAATGCAAAACGAATTTTATGTGAAAGACGGTGCAAATCCCGAGCTGAAAATTTTCGATATGGGCAAAGCCAGCTATGAATTACCCGATTATGTGGTGTTTAACGGTAAAGTCGGTTCGACCACCGGCGAAAATGCTTTAAAAGCGAAAGTCGGCGAGAAAGTCCGTTTGTTTGTCGGTAATGCCGGACCAAATAAAATTTCTTCATTCCATTTAATCGGTAAGCCGTTTGATACGGTCTATGTTGAAGGCGGTTCGCTTAAAAACCATCACGTACAAACGACATTGATTCCGGCAGGCGGTGTTACTGTGGTTGAAATGGAAATGAAAGTACCGGGCGAATATACCTTTATAGATCACAGTATTTTTAGAACCGATAAAGGGGCAAAAGGCAAGTTAATTGTTGAAGGCGAGGAAAATCCGGAAATTTATACCGGTAAAACCAAAGAACAAAAATACGATAAAGTTAATCCGGATGCGGATATTGATGCCGGTTACGTGCATTAATGACAGTTAAATAAAAAACTCAGCCGTCGAGCTGAGTTTTTTTATCTGCATTTGAAAATAGCCGAAGATTAATGACCGCTTAACACTTTTGCCGGTTCTAATTTTGCCGCTCGGGTTGCCGGATAGAGGCTGGCGAATAGACTTAACACAATGGTGGCGATTAACACATAAGCGACATCTTGCCAATGTAATTCACTTGGTAGGAAATCTACGAAGTAAACACCGTCCGATAACAATTTGATCCCGAAAAATCCTTCAATCGCTTTAATCATTGCGGTTAAATTTAACGAAAGTATCACGCCGAGTATAATCCCTGCCAACGCTCCTTTCATACCGGACAATAAACCGTACCACAGAAAAATACGTTTGATAAAACTATTATTCGCACCAAGTGTGCGCATAATCGCAATATCACCTTGCTTATCTTTTACTGCCATAATCAGCGTAGAAATAATATTAAAACACGCCACGCCGATCACTAATACCATTGCAATATACATCACGGTGCGAACCAGCTGAATATCGTTATACATATAGCCGAATTTTTCAATCCAAGTGTTGAGGTACAGCGGTTGATTAAAGTTGGCGAGTTCCGGCATTTGCAGTTCTTGTACTTTGAATGGTTCTTTTAATGCCAGCTCAATGCCCGAATATTCATTCGGTTGATATTCCAATAACTCTTGGGCTTTTTCAATCGGCAATAACGCATAGCTATGATCCAGTTGCCCTTCCAATTTTAGTACGCCGGTTACCGGTAAGCTGAAACGTAACGGTTGAGCCAATTTACCGTCCTCGGTTGGCTGCGGCAATAATAGCGTGACTTCATCGCCGGCGGCGACTTCCAAATCTTTAGCAATACCGGCACCAAGAATTAAACCGCCTTGTTGATGGAACGCTTGCCATTGTTCACTCGGAATATAATGGCTAAGTGAACTGACTTTATCTTGCTTAACCGGATCAACGCCTCGAACTTGGGCGATTTTTAGTTGTGTACCGTTTTCAATCAAGCCGGTAAAGCTGACAAAAGGCGAAGAAGCGGTCACATTCGGATTACTATTTGCAAGATTTTCCAGTTTTTTACCCGCTTGTATCGGGGCATTTTCATTACCATGGTAGGAATACAGTTCAGCGTGCGGAACAACGGAAAGCACCCGCTGATTTAGTTCCCGCTCGAAACCGTTCATCGCACTTAAGCCGATAATTAACACCGCTACACCAAGTGCAATCCCAATACTGGAAAATAGTGAGATCAACGAAACCAGCCGACTTTTTTGTTTGCCTCGTTGATAACGCCAGCTAATAAAAAAAGGGGTATTCATTAATCCGCCTCACTTAATACGCCGTCTCGCATCACAAAGCGGCGAGCTAATTTATTTGCCAGATTTAAGTCGTGAGTAACCAACAAAAACGCAATATTTTGTTCGGTATTCAGTTGTTTGAGCAGATCAAAAATACTTTCGGTGGTTTTTTGGTCGAGGTTACCGGTCGGCTCATCGGCTAACACGAGTGACGGATGATTAACTAATGCACGGGCAATCGCGACACGTTGGCGTTCACCACCGGAAAGTGCTGAGGGACGATGGGTAATTCGGTGCGATAATCCGACCGCTTGTAGCATTTTTTCGGCTCGATCGCGTGCTTCACTTTTATTTTGATTACCGATTAGCATTGGCATCATCACATTTTCAAGCGCAGTAAAATCCGCCATTAAGTGATGGAATTGGTAAACGAAACCGAGATTTTGGTTACGCAGTTGCGCCAGTTTATTCGCACTTAATTTTTGTAGCGATTGTTGTTTGATCCAAACTTCGCCGGAACTCGGTTGATCTAAACCGCCAAGCGTATGTAATAGGGTGCTTTTGCCTGAACCGGATGAGCCGACAATCGCGACTAATTCACCGCTATTCATCGAAAATGAAACGTCTTTGAGGACTTGCACCTTTTGGTTGCCCTCATCATAAAATTTGCTGATATTTTCACAGCGTAATAATTCGGTCATATTGCTTTTATCTTCATTTAAGTGGAAATATTTAGAACTACGGAACACACTGAATACACAGGAATTTTTTCCGTACTATCCGAGTATTCCGTGGTTAAGAATATTTATATCCCAATCCGAGGTTTCTCTTGTAAACCTCAGAATACACGGAATACATAGAAATTATTGCATTTTATTTTCCGTGTTATCCGAGTATTCCGTGGTTAAAACTATTCGTATCTCAATGCTTGAGCCGGTTCGATTTTTGCCGCTCGGTATGCCGGATAAAGGGTACAAACCAATGACAACACAATCGAAGTCACGATAATGGTTGCTACCTGCATTGGCGAAATCAGTGTCGGTAGATGAATATTCGGATTGAGTAATGCCACAATCTCATCCAAATTGAGCGTGATAATCGTACCGATAATGCCACCCAAAATCGAACCGATTACGCCGACAATCGCACCTTGGAAAATAAAAATTTGTGTCACTTGTCGTTTAGTTAAACCTTGGGTTTGTAAGATGGCGATTTCACCTTGTTTATCCACCACCATCAGACTAAGTGAGGTTACGATATTGGAAATGGCAACGATAATGATCAGGCTGATTAATAAACCCATCATATTTTTTTCCATACGAACCGCTTGGAAAAATTCGCCTTTTTGTTCTCGCCAGTCACTAATTTTGTAGTTATCTGCAGCGAAATATTGACCAAGTTCGGTAACTTGGAAAGGATCTTGCAAATATAGACGCATACCTTGCACTTGATCTTCGGTTATCCGCAGTAAACGACCAACATCAGCAAGGTTGGCGAAAAGGGTATATTCGCTCGCTTCATTATTTGTATGATAAATACCAACCACATTAAATAAACGCTGAACCGGTACACGTCCCATCGGTGTATATTGGCTGTTTTCAGTAATCATTAAGCGGATTTTTTCGCCCTTACCAATATTTAACTTGTTAGCAAGACGTGAGCCGATCAATACGTTAAATTCACCTTGAGGTAAGAGCGTTTTAACAGCTTCGCCAATCAACATTGGATCGTCATTTTCATTCTCAACACCAAGTAACTGACCGGCGTTGATCCCTTGCTGGCTTTGGATAATCACATTCGTTTTATTAATCGCCACACTTTTACTGGCAAATGCCGGTAAGCTAAGCGATTGATTTTTATCGAAATGTCCTTCTTGTGGTAACACAATGGCGTGCGGCAGCGTTGAAAGTAAATTGCGCTTTTGCATATTCTCCAAACCGTTCATTACCGACAGCACGATCACTAATGCCATTACGCCAAGTACGATCCCGAAACTTGCTAAGTTGGTCACCAAACGCCCGAACCGGTCGGCACTTTTGGAACGCCAATAACGAAAGGCAATAAAAAGAGTTGTTAAATTCATAGTTTATCTTGAGTTACATCACTCCAATACAAAAGCAAGCGGTCAAATTTACCGAATTTTTTGCAAATTTTCGCTAATTTTAAACCGCTTGTGTCTTTTGGAAATGAGGCTATTTCGTAGAAAATTATTTTCCGTTGAGTACAAATTCTTCCATATTCTGCGTCACTTTATTCACTAAAGTGGTAACCGCCGAATTGCTTGCCCACGCAACGTGCGGGGTAATTAATAAGTTCGGTAAACGTTTTGCCGCCTGCATTAACGGATTGTCTTTTTCCGGCGGTTCTTTGACTAATACGTCCAGCGCCGCACCGGCAATCTTGCCCTGTTCTAAAGCCGCTAATAATGCTGCTTCATCCACTAACGGGCCTCTGCCGGTATTGATTAAATAAGCGGTCGGTTTCATTAATGCCAAGGTTTCGGCGTTAATCAGGTTTTGAGTTGAATCGGTGAGCGGGCAATGTAATGAAATAATATCTGCTTGCTTAAACACTTCTTCAAAAGCGGTATAACCTTCGCGAATTTCAGTTGCACCTTTGTGTTCTGCAAAAATGACTTTCATTCCAACCGCTTGTGCTAAGCGAGCCACCTCCGAACCGGTGTTGCCTTTGCCGAAAATACCTAAGGTTGAGCCACGAATATCGGTTACCGGATGATCGACATAGCAGAATTGTCCGCAAGTCGCCCAACGATCCGAGGTGATTTGATCACGGTGATAACCGATTAAGCTGTGTTTCAGCGCAAAAATCATGCCTAAAACGTGTTCCGGCACCGTTGTGGTGGAATAGCCGGTTACGTTTTTTACTGCAATACCCAGCTCTTTCGCCGCGACTAAATCAACATTATTGGTACCGGTGGCGGTAATCGCAATTAATTTCAGTTTCGGTAATTGAGCCAGTAATTCTCTGCCGAGTAATACTTTGCTAGTGACAATAATATCCGCATCTTTAGCACGCTCAAAGGTTTGTGAAGAATCGGTACTGTCGTATTCCGTCCAAGTATGAGGAAAGGAAGGGCGAGGGATTTCGTGGGTAGGCACACCGGTTTTATCCAGAAAAACGATATTAAGTGCAGTCATAGGAGGCTCCTTAAATTTTTACCACGAGAAGTAATGACTCCCCGTGGTAATAGGCATTAGTTTGATGTATCAATTTCTTCGAATGATTTAACTAAATCGTCAATCGCTTTCATTTGGCTAACGAATGCTTCTAATTTTGATAACGGTAAGGCTGACGGACCGTCACATTTTGCATTATTCGGATCCGGATGCGCCTCAAGGAATAAACCGGCTAAACCGATCGCCATACCGCTACGAGCTAATTCAGTTACTTGATCACGGCGACCACCTGATGCTGCACCGAACGGGTCACGGCATTGTAGAGAGTGAGTCACGTCAAAAATGACCGGACAGCCTTTCGATACTTTTTTCATAATGTTAAAGCCAAGCATATCCACCACTAAATTATCGTAGCCGAAGTTGGTACCACGGTCGCAAAGAATCACGTTTTCGTTACCGCATTCCGCAATTTTTTCTACGATATTACCCATTTGACCCGGGCTTAAAAATTGTGGTTTTTTCACATTAATTACTGCACCGGTACGTGCCATTGCTTCGACTAAGTCCGTTTGGCGAGCTAAGAACGCCGGTAACTGGATAATATCCACCACTTCCGCAACCGGTTTACATTGATAAATTTCGTGTACGTCAGTAATAATGCTCACGCCGAACGTATCTTTTAATTCTTGGAAGATTTTTAAACCTTCTTCCATACCTGGGCCACGGTAAGAGTGAATTGACGAGCGGTTCGCTTTATCGAAAGACGCTTTAAATACATAAGGCACGCCGAGTTTGTTAGTGACTTCTACGTATTTTTCACAGACACGCATTGCCATATCACGGCTTTCTAATACGTTCATACCACCGAATAAAGTAAACGGCTTGTCATTCGCCACTTCAATATTGCCGGCTTTTACGATTTTGTTGTTCATGTTCTATTTCCTTAATCCAAAAGGATTTTAAGTAAGTTAAAGGTTAAAAATTAATGTAATCGACTTTCTTTACTTTTTTGCTCTAAGCCTTTTATTTCGAGTTTGAGCATGACTGCAGAAGGATCTTCCGGACATTGATCGATAAAATAACTGAGATCTTCATAAGCAGCTTGGAAGCAATCCATACTTGCCAGCACCATACCGCGATCACGGATTTCATACGGATCTTCCGGGCTGAATACTAAGCGATATTCGATTAAGCGTAAGGTTTCTTCGTATTTACCTTCACGAGTGAGAGCCATTTTAAACACGGTTTCCACTCGTTCTAATAATTCGGACGGTTTTGCTCGGCGAAGTAATTCGGGAGTAAGCTCCGTACCGTAGCCGATTTCACCTTCAAGCCATTTACCGAGCAATTCCAACGGCATAAAACTGCCGTCCCACGGATTAATAAAACGCACGGTGGTTTTGCCTTTCTCATCTTTCATCTCGGCACGCAGAATTAACTGAGTCGGAAAATTGACCGGATAAATCGGTAAATCGAGCGACGCCGCTAAATAAAGCACGATTGCGCCAACCGAAACCGGCATACCTGAATGGGTGCGAATCACTTTATTGAGTAAAAGATTATCCGTATGGAAATATTGCTGATAATGGCAGTTAAATCCCCATTCCTGATAAACTAAAGTAAGCAATTGTCGGATTCTGTCCGCATCGGATTCGGCATTCACTTGATAGCGTGCTTTTTTCACTAATGCCGACATTAAGCCGAATACTTGCGGTTCGGTTAAGGAATCATCCACCAGTAACGTTAAGCGAACCATTTCACGATATAAATATTTTTGTAATTCTTTCGGGCTGATTTCAACTTTCGGCAGATCTAATTCTTTTAATAATTCTTCAATCACATCGTCCATTTATTTTGCCTTTCTTACTGCTTTAGTTAAGCGGTCATTACCGCCGTAATCTTGGAATGATTCGATCTCATCCCATTGATATTGTTGAAAAATTTGTTGAACCGCTTGAGCTTGTTGCCAACCGTGTTCGAGCATTAACGCACCATTATCTAATAAGTAAAGCGGTGCGTTTTCGATAATTTTTTGCAAATCGCTCAAACCGTTTTGTTCGGCAACCAATGCAGAGAGTGGTTCGAATCGTACATCGCCGTATTGTAGATTTTCATCTTGTTTATCAATATAGGGCGGATTACTGACAATAAGATCAAATTGTCGATTTTCAAGAGCGGAAAACCAATCGCTTTGTAAAAAACTTACGTTGCTAAAACCTAAATTTTGGCGATTGGTTTCGGCAAGTTGCACCGCTTCCGCTTTAAAATCCACACCGAGAATTTGTACATTATTGCCAAGTTCCGAAGCCAATGCTAAGGCGATAGCGCCTGTTCCCGTGCCGAGATCTAAGATTCGTAAAGTTTGCTGGATTTCCAACCGCTTGTAAGCCCAATCCAAAGCGACTTCAACCAAACGTTCCGTATCCGGACGAGGAATTAACGTATGCGGTGAAACTTTCAATGGCAATGACCAAAATTCTTTTTCACCTAAAATATACGCCATCGGTTCGCCTTGCAAACGACGAGTTAATAGTTGCTCAAGCTCCGTCAATTCGGTTTGATTCAGTTCTGTTTCACCAAATGCAAAAATTGCAGATTTTGAGCGTTTTGTGACCGCTTGCAAAAGTAGATTCGCATCGGTTTTAGGGTTCAGGTAAGGATCTCGGGCAATATTGGCATTAAGTGCTTTTATTGCTTGTTCAAGCCATTGAGTATAGTTCATATCGTTATTTTGTCGGGCGAACGCAAAGTCCGTTACGAGCCGTACCGCCGATATTTTGTTTGATACTAAACGCATTAGAAGCGAAATTACTGACTTCAATATTTAACGGTTTTTGTTCCGCTTTGGCTAATTGGTTGTTAATTGCTTCGTAGTATTTTTGCTCGGTAGCGTTTAGCTTTTTATCCGTTTTTAATGCTTGTTGGATTTCCGCACTGTGCGCACGAGTAATAGTGCCGTCAATAAATTTATAGGTCAGTTGTTTGTTATCGTAAGACCAACTACCGGTACGTTTTACATCATATTGGAATAACAGTTTATCGTTCGGTAGCATTACTTTGCCTAAATAAGTCGCCTTGCCGTCTTCGGTTAATGTTACATTATTGCTTGTTGCTGCAATTTTACCGCCGTCCATACGGCATTCCCAGCTGCCTACAAAACTTTTTGCGCTCATAGGTTCATTTGTTGTAGAAGTTTGATTGTTGTAAGAACAGGCCGCAAGTAAGCTGATGGCTGTTACTAAAATAATTTTTTTCATATGCTTTCCTAAAATAAAAGTAAAATTTCAATAAAAGAGGAGGGCAATTTTGCCCTCATCACGATTACGCCTGTTCGGAAAGTGCGGCTAACTGATCCGCTTGGTATTCCGTGATAATCGGCTGAATTAACTCGTCAATTTTACCGTTCATCACTTCATCTAAGCGGTAAACGGTTAGATTGATACGGTGATCGGTGACACGACCTTGCGGATAGTTGTAGGTACGAATCTTATCCGAACGGTCGCCTGAACCGAGCAAGTTACGGCGAGTATCCGCTTGTTCCGCCGCTTGGCGTTCTTGTTCAACTTGAACGATACGAGAAGCTAATACCGCAAGCGCTTTCGCTTTGTTTTTGTGCTGTGAACGTTCGTCTTGACACTCTACCACGATACCGGTCGGAATATGGGTGATACGTACCGCAGAATCGGTGGTATTAACGTGCTGACCGCCGGCACCCGATGAACGATAAGTATCGATACGTAAATCCGCTGGGTTGATTTCCGGCATTTCCGATTCCGGTAATTCCGGCATTACCGCAACGGTACAAGCTGAGGTATGAATACGACCTTGTGATTCGGTTTTCGGTACGCGTTGTACACGGTGACCGCCCGATTCAAATTTAAGTTGGCCGTACACGCCTTCACCGCTGATTTTAACGATGATTTCTTTATATCCGCCTTGTTCGCTTTCATTAGCGGACATTTCTTCGATTCTCCAGCGTTTGCTTTCGCAATAACGACTGTACATACGATATAAATCGCCGGCGAAAATCCCCGCTTCATCACCACCCGTACCGGCACGAATCTCTAAGAATGCGTTGTATTCGTCATTCGGATCTTTCGGCAGTAACAGGATTTGTAAGTGTTGTTCCAGATTTTCGATCTCGGCTTTATTTTCCGCAATTTCTTCCGCCGCCATATCTTTCATATCCGGATCATCAAGCAGAATTTGTGCTTCTTCGATATTGTTGTTTAATTTTTTCCAACGATTGAAGGTAGTCACCACTTCTTCAAGTTGTGAATATTCTTTTGAATAGGCACGGAATTTATCTTGATCATTAATCACGGAAGGATCACCTAATAAGGCTTGCAATTCCTCATGACGTTCGCTTAGGCTTTCTAATTTATTAATAATAGAGTCTTTCATTGTTCGATTTATATCTGTTTAATTGAGTGAAAAATGATGGGATTATAGCTGAAAATGCAAAAAAATGCTTGTAGTAAAAAATAATAAGCGGTTGAATTTGATCTGACCCCAAAAAGTTAGACTGTTTAATTTAAAGACTGAGTTCTGTATTGTACAGGGCTCAGTCCTTTTAATTTCACTTGAATACGCTCATTGTTGTAATAATGAATGTACTCGTGAATCACTTTCTCAAGCTGTTCGAAAGTTTCAAATCGCTTACCAAAGTAACATTCCGTTTTCAATCGCCCAAAGAAACTTTCCATTGCCCCATTATCCAAGCAATTCCCTTTTCTCGACATACTTTGTTTAATATGATGTTTTCTCAGCATGTCTTGATAGTCAGCCATCTGATATTGCCAGCCTTGGTCGGAATGTAAAATCGGTTTAGCGTCCTTAGGCAGTTTTGCGACCGCTTGCTTTAGCATCCGCATCACTTGCTCAAAGTTCGGACTTCTTGCTAAATCATGAGCAATAATTTCACCATTAAACAAGTCCTTAATGGGCGATAAATAGAGCTTGCCTTCCGCACATTTAAACTCAGTGATATCCGTGACGAGCTTTTCATTTGGCGCTGTTGCGTGAAAATCTTGTTGCAATACATTCTCGGTAATTTTACCCACTTCACCTTTGTAAGAACGATATTTCCTCTGCTTACATTTTCCCTTTAAATCAAGCTGTTGCATTATCGCTTGAACACGCTTATGGTTAATCGCACCCAAAAAATCACGTAACTTTAATGTAATACGACGATAGCCATAATTGCCATCATTATCCTGATAAATCTCAATCACTTTCTGCCTCATCACAGCATTTTTATCGATTTTAGGCGGTAAGTGATAAAAGAAAGTACTGCGTTTTAAACCTATCAAAGGGAGGAGGATTTCTAAGGGAAAATCCACCCGCAACGTTTTCACGATGGCTGTTTTTGCCGCATTTTTTGTTGGTTGAACTCCCGCAACTTTTTTAGGTAAGCTACCTCCGCTTCCAGCTCTAAAATACGATAACGCAGACGTTCTTCTTCAGTTTTAGGTGGAGGAGGCATTTTCGGGTATTTGGGTTTCATTGTCGGACGACCTTTAGGTTTGGGTAATAAACCGTTTATACCTTGTTCTTCAAAGGTGTGCAACCATTGGCTAATCGAACCTGAATTAGCAATGCCAAAATGAAGGGAGGCTCTTTCCGCAGAAAATTGTCCTTTTTTGACCGCTTGTATGACGGTTAATTTGAATTCGGGGGAATATTTTTGCTTCTTAGCCATTACCGCTAACCCATTAATTCCGTTATGATTAAATTGAGCAATCCACCGAGTTAAGGTTTTCTTGGATAATTGAAAATGTCGTTGAGTGAATGAATAGTTTTTGTCATTTTGAAGATAAAACTCGATGACTTGTTGTTTGAATAGTGGGTTATATTTAGTCATAAAAAATCTGCACCTTAATCCGTTGGAGGTTTAGTCCAACTTTTGGGGTGCAGATCAATTTGACAATTTTTTTGTAAAATTCAACCGCTGATATATTTTGTGAGTTCGGGAGGTTAGCTCTTACAAGAAAGCCCGCTACGAGGCGTTACACCGAAGAAGTTTTTGGCATTCGGTTTCGTCACCGTTGAATGCGTTTTAGTCGGGAGTGAACCGTCCATTTGCCATGCATTCCAACCGCCGTCATATACCACCGCATTTTGCCATCCTGCCATTTGCGTCATAAACCATGGAATACCCGCTCGCCAACCGGTTCCACAATAGAAAGCCAAGTGATCGTTCGGTTTAATGCCTTGTTGCTCCCATAAGGCAAAAATTTCTTTCGGATTACGTAACGAGCCGTCCGGATCGTAATAGTCCGCCACATTGGAAGAGTCCGTACCGGCATAGCCCCAAATCGCCCCTTCAGGTTCGCCTTTACCGGGAATATAGTCATATCCGCTGATCTTACCTAGGTGTTCGTCCCAAGCACGAATACTAACAAGTTTTACCCCTTCTTTTTGTTTGGCATAAGCTTGTTGTGCGGTTTCAATCGTGAGCTGTGGGTTAGCCGGAATTTTTGTGCCGAAATCTGTCTCTGGTGTTGGAATATTCGTTGTCGTATCAATCGGATATTCATTGTTAATCCAAGCATTGACACCGCCGTTTAAGATTCTGACATCTTCCACTCCCGCCCATTTTAATGCCCATAATACACGGAAGGCGGCAAGTTGATTTTCTGAATAAAGCACAACGGTTTTATCTTTGGTAATACCGTTTTTCAACAAGTTTTTTTCAACAATATCGGGTGCGGATAAGTTCCATACCGGGCCGTTTTCGATCCAATCGGTATCGAAATGATAGGCTCCGGAAACGTGTTGTTTGTAACCTTGTGCCTGTTCTAACGGTCCCCAAGATACGTGGAATACCATAATTTCTTTACCCGAATCGGTTTCCGGTTTTTTGCCGTCTAATGCGTCTTTCAGCCATTGGGCGGAAACTAACCAATGATAATTTGGGAAAGCTTCTAAAGGTAAGCTTGGATCTTGCGTGTATTTAACAAAATCCTTAAATAACTTAACTTTGTAGCCTTTTGCTATGAATTCCGCACTCACTTTCTCTAAGTTGTCGAGATTATCATCATACAGAACAAGCGTTTTATCTTTGGTAATACCTTTATCTGCCGCAAAACTTTCAAAATAATCCGGATGAATAGCCTCAATCCACTCTGCGGTAAATTGGATCGCATTCGGAATATGACCGCCCCGAGCAGTTTGTTGGCTTTTAAAGCCGTTATAAAAAGTATCGCCTCGAGTATCGATAATTAAATATTCCGGATTATCTTTTTGTTTCAGTAATTCCGTTTGTGAGATTTCACCGATTTTTTGTTCGTTACAGCCTGCAAGCAAGCCGAGAGCAACCGCTAAAGCGGATAATTTTAGTTTCATGAATACTCCTAACAAGTAGATTCTAAAGGATTTTTGCGAAGAATGAACACGCACCACACGCCAAACATCATAACGATAGTTGCAATCCACCCTTGCCAAGAGAAATAAGCGGTACCGACTACCGCATTTGCCATCGTACAGCCGCCAGTTAGCGAGGCACCGATGCCCATAAGTATGCCTCCGGCGACACTTTTACCGAAATCTGTCGCAGACAATGCTTTCCAGCGGAAATTGCCGGAAAACTTAGCGGAAAGAAATGAACCGAGTACCAATCCGATAATCAGATAAGTTCCCCAATTTAAGTAACGTTGTTGCCCAAGGGTTAAATATTGCAAAGCATGACCGACCGGAATACTGAAGCTCAGTCCGAATTCTCTGCCGGTTTCTGCGCTTAAAACCCAAGCTAAAATACTGACTAAGCCAAGTAAAATAGCCGTAAAGTGGGGTGACCAAAATTGACCAAAAGGTTTACGAGGAATAAGCGGTTGAATTTTGCGGCTTTTTTGCAATCCCCAAGTCGCAATTAAGCTAAGCAGAATGATGAACCAAAGGCTGGAAATCCCTAATGTTTGCGGTAAGGTAATGAGCTTGCTTTCCGTTTCAAGTTGCGATGCAACCCAAAATTTTAATACGCCGGTTTGGGTAGCTACAGTAGTAACGGCAAAAACGAATAAGGTGATCATCGCAGCGATCATACCTTCTCCTGCTCTATATAATTGTCCCGAAACACAACGATTGGCGACTCCCATCCCGATGCCGAATAAAAATGCACCGAGTAGAGTAGCGAGAATCGGCATTGGTGAGCTTGGAAAACGAATAACGCCTTGCTGCTCTAACAGATAGAAACCGATAGATTGTACGGAGATGGCGGTTAAAAGTGGAGAAAACGAAGTAAAATCTCGTTTAAATGCAACTTGGCGAAGTTGTCCCGAAAGGCAAAATTGTCCGCGTTGTAAAATGATACCGAGCAATAGCCCGACAAAAAGACCGGAAATAAGCATAGATTAAACCTTAATACTATGTGAAAAATATGTTTATTATAAAGATGAAAATCAGTAAGCGGTAGGAATTTGTTAAAAATATGTGATCTATAACACAGAAAATTGATGACCGATTTACTAGCTAAATTTTTCGGATCTGTCAATCGGATAAGCGGCAAATTTTTCACAAAAATTTACAAGATTTCCACAGGATTTTCAGGTATTATAACCAATCTTTTTCACTCATTTTATTCCTTGGAGCAAATC
>NZ_CP103835.1 GCF_029774175.1 Actinobacillus genomosp. 1
ATGACTTTTATCACACTTAGCGCTGCTGCAGTTTCAATTTATGCCCAAGCTAATGAACAACCGCATCAAGCACACATGAATATGCCAATGTCGACAGATTCAGCAATGCAACAAGAATTAATGCAAGGTATGAATCAAATGCATCAAGACATGATGGCAGCTGCGCAATATAAAGATCCTGATGTTGCTTTTGCAGCAGGTATGTTGCCACACCATATTGGCGCAGTAAAAATGGCGGAAGTTGAATTAAAATACGGAAAAGATCCTGAAATGCGTAAGCTTGCTGAGAATATTATTAACGCACAACAAGCGGAAATTGAACAAATGCAAAAATGGCTTAAAGTGCACAATAAAAAATAAAAAAAGCCCTCTAACTTTTTGGGGGCAGATTATAGGTCGTCTTTTTATTTAGTAAACAAACTTGCCTGCTGCGTGTAATGCTTCATCAAGTGCTGCCTGTTCAATCTCTTGGTGAATATACTCGGTGAATATACTCGCCCTCAAGCACACAATAACAACAAATTTGTACACATCAAACAACAAATTTGTACACATTAAACTTCTGAAATCCTTGTGCCACAAGGCTATAACCCTGCCGAAAACACAAAAACACAAAAATAATATAGCGGAACTGCTGTTCCGCCTTGTCGCTACGCTCTATTTTTTCTTTTCTCGGCTTTTCAATCACTCCGCCCTCGCTTTGCCGATTGGCTTTGTTCTGCAAATAAGGGGGCAGGGGATAGGTTCGAGCGTTTAATCAACTCCGTGCAAGGTTCGAGTTTTCGCCTTTTTCGTTGGTGTGTATGGCGAATGTTGATGGAGCGTTAGGTAAAATCGTTTCAATATAATTTTTCACAAGGTTTATATTTTGCTGATGATTTAGTTCTTTAGGTAAGAAGAAATACATTATTATTGTAATTAAGTTAAGTAAACTCAACAATATCAATGTGTTGTAGATCGAACATTTAGTTTTTTGGTTTGATTTTCTATTGTTGTGAGGATATGATATTCAGCAATTAACAGGTACAAAAAAGCCAGTCCTGCAAGACTGGCTTATTTGTGAAGTATAAACTTCGGAAATTGTTGCTTCGTTGACACCGACCGCAATATTTTCCCCAATAAGGAGAAACGTTGTTATGTTATATTTTTATATCATAAAAATCAACAACAAACCGCAATCCTTTAAGGATTGTGGCTATGTGTCTTAATTGCCAATCTAAAAATTCTCGCCCGATAACAGGCGAAGAAGTCAGAAAAATTCTACACGCAAACTTTTACTTCCAGACCGAAGCTAAAAAATCTCTGATCGTGAATAAAATTGAGCAAGATTTTATGTGCGGAGAGTGGCTTGGTAACAGAGGAGAAAGTGAGCCAGATTTTCAACCTAAAAACAGGCTTGAACCCTTATCCGAAAAGGCTTTGGACGTTTATAAAAACTTGCAAAATTTGCGAAATGAACGGACTAAACAGGACTGGGATAGGCTAAATGTTTCTCGTGCTTGGACTGAATCAATTCGAACCCAAAATAATCGCCGTGTATCTATGGCGATGTGTGGAATGTATGCCCTGAATACCCCAAACAATCAAGATGAATTGACTGGGGAGAGCTTTATTCGTCTTGTAAGAAGCTCAAATGGTGATGTGCATACTGAATACTGTGCGAAGTGTAAAAATCGTTTTTGTATCTGCGGAAAAGAAAAGTCTGCCCTGATTTCTCGTGATTTGTCTGTGGTGCTTGATAAGGTGGAGCGTGAGAATCTCTATTCATCAATGCTTACCCTAACGGTTCAGCACTCTATTTCTGATGACCCTGTAAAAGTTAATGAAGCGTTGATAGAAGCCAAAAGAAGAACGTTTAACAATGGATCTATTAAGCGTGCTTTGGCTAATTTATTAGGCAATGTGGAAGGCATAAATCTGTATGGTGGTAAAAGACGAGATGGGCTAGGAATGTTCCACGCTCACGAAGTAACTTACGGTAAAAACGGATTCCACCCTCACTACCACGTGATGATTGTTCACTCTAAAAATCCGTCAAAAGCGGAGTTAAAAGAGCTTAAAGAAAAAATCTATGAGGAATTTAACAAGCATTACAAGGCAATTACAGGTAAACGCCTGTCTAAAACTCACGCAGTAGATTTGCGAGTTTTAAGCAAGGAAGAAAGCCGTGAGGTTGTTGCTCGTTACTTCTCTAAAAGTGGCTTTGCTAATGAGTTTACAGGCATTGCGAACAAGCAAAAACTTCAATCTCCCGAAGCTGATTTAGCCGATCTTTATGATGATGACATTATGAAAATGAAAAGGCAGGAGCTAACAGACATTCATAATTTCATTCAGGAAAGAATGCAGACGGCTTCAATCACTCACGTAGGTTTGCTAGATGCCGGTGTTTATTACAAGAAATTAAAGCAGATACCTGAATTTAAAGAGATTGCCGTTCATCATTACAACCGTTACAAGCAGATATTTTGCCAGATGGTAGAAACCTATTCAGGTGTTCAGCAATACCGTTTTTCTAACGGTTTACGCTCGTGGGCTGGGCTTGATGAAGAAGAGCAAGAAAAAGAAGATTTGATTTGCGAAGAAACAGGCGAAAAAATCGAGGTGCAGTCATTTAACGTAAGAATCCGTGATAACGTTTGGCGTTTCATCAATAACACTTCAAATGTGCCGAATCTGTTTAAAATCGCTCGATATTATGAGATGAACTATTTCAAGATGGTGGAAATTATTGGGGTTATATCAGACATAGCTGAGCGAATTAACGTTATTGATAGGGTAGCTCCAATGAGAGCTTATATCGCTCAATTACTTGCTTCTGATGGGGAGATGCGTTCCTTTGACTTGTCCGAGTATCAACAAAAACAAGAGCAAGAACCACGAAATAAAATAGAGCGTTTGAAGTTGGCTCAAAAATTCTTTGCTGATAAAGGTAAACGCCCAACGGCTCGCCCTGTTTTCTACGATTTCAAAGGTAGAACCTATTCAAGAGCAGAGTTTGAAATAGAG
This sequence comes from Actinobacillus genomosp. 1, assembly GCF_029774175.1. Classification (NCBI taxonomy): domain Bacteria; kingdom Pseudomonadati; phylum Pseudomonadota; class Gammaproteobacteria; order Pasteurellales; family Pasteurellaceae; genus Actinobacillus; species Actinobacillus genomosp. 1. Next base: position 3,010 of record NZ_CP103835.1, read on the forward strand.
TTTAAGGCGGAGTTAGAACAGTGTTCAAATATCATAAGTTAAGAACACAACAAAATAATAGTAAGTTAAGTGTTCAAAAGTCGATTATTGACACTTTTAAAAGCAAGGTGTAGCATAATCGAATTATGAACACTTAGCTAAACAAAGGAAAAGATATGCGTTTATTTGGTTATTGCCGTGTATCAACGGAAAGACAAGCTAAAACCGACGACAAAGGCGAATATGTAGGTTCTTTAAAAATTCAGCGTGATTTGCTTATTCAGCACGGTGTTGAACCGCATAGGATTGTTACTGATATTGGAACAGGTGCGAATTTTGAACGACAAGGGATTAGCGAGTTACTACTTAAAATGGAGAGCGGTGATCGTCTGCTTGTTCCTAAACTTGACCGTTTGGGGCGTAATACGTTGGAAATGTTGGAACTTATTGATAAGTTTGATAAGAGTAACATTTCTATTGAGTTTATTAGCGATGGTATTTCCACCGGTGGCGAAATGGGGAAAATGGTAGTTACTATTTTAGCCGCAGTAGCAACTTCTGAACGTGCAAGGATTTTGGAGCGTACCAACGAGGGCAGATTAGAAGCCAAAGAAAGAGGGGTTAAGTTTGGTCGCAAAGTCAAAGTAGATGCTGAAAAAGTTAAACGTTTGAAAGATGATGGCTTAAACCATTCACAAATTGCTGAAAAGCTCAAAATATCAAGAGCTAGTGTCATTCGAGCGTTAAGAAAGTATTCATTGGAAGGTTAATATATGGCAATCAACCACCGCCCCAAAGTGGGCGAATTATTGGAATGTGATTTCGGTCAATGGACTGAACCTGAAACAGTGAACGGTCATATTCCACCGGAAATGATTAAACGTCGCCTTGTCGTGGTATTGAATGGCGATATTGATGGACGAAGCGTGATAGTTGCTCCGATTTCATCGACGAAAGCCTATGGGCGTTTAGCCACATTTCACGAATATCTAAGCCCTGACTTGATTCAGGAAACGAATTTCTACGAAAAAAGAGATCGTTGGGTTAAAACAGAACATTTGCGTTGCGTGAGTACAAAGCGATTGCATTACATTTTCAACAATGGGCAAAAGCTGAATCAACGCTTGCCAAATGACGTTGTAACGGCAATTCAAAAGAAAGTGCTGATTGCCGTAAGTGGTAAACGTATTCTTGATGGCTTGAATACCAAAGAATAAAGCCATATAATGACCTTGTTCGGCATAGACCGCTTAAAATTTTATCGGCATAGACCGCTTAAAGGAGAAAGGCAGTGATAGAAATATCATTGCCTTTTTTCTTTTCTGCTGTTTTAGCGGTGGGGGTTATTAGGGGGAAGCCTTCCCCCTAATGGTAGCGTAAGCGGAAAACCCTGCTCGATAGTTTTCGGAGAAATGACCTCGATTCGTGCGTGCGGTAGCGTTCGGATAACTGAAAATGACACACCCCCCTGCTGAACAATGCAGATCTTAATTCCCACCTAAAATTTCAAATAATCCTCGAACAAGCCAAAGGAGTGAAACGACTGCGGAGCGACTGAAAAGGAGCGGAGTAAACCCCGTAGGGCGAACTGGTTTTTAAGCGTTAGCGGTCGGCTTTGCCGATAAAAACCGTAGTGAGTACTGATTTTAAAAAAATCGCTTTAAATGCTGATTTGAGAAAGGTTATAATTTGATCAAATTTACAGCAGAAAAAGGGGAGTAGAATGAGTGTGAATTACGCAATTTTTAGAATAAAAAAGCTCAAAAGCCGAGATCGTTCAGAAGCAAATAAAAAGGCTATTAAGGGAGCTAAAAGTAAATCAGAGAGTGTTAAGGGTGCATTGAATCATTTGTTTAGAGAGATAAATACACCAAATGCCGATGCTGAAAGAACATCTGAAAATGTGGTGTTGAAAGGGGCTGATAATGTCAAAGATATTATGAAAGACTTTGACAGCAGAATGCCGAAGAAGATTAGAGCTAACGCAGTGAAAGCGGTGGAGGTGGTTATTACTGGATCTTCTCAAAGAATGAATGAGATGAGCAAAGAAGAACAGATGGACTATTTCAAGCAGTCTTTGGCGTTTGTTGGTAGAAAGTTTGGAGGGGAGGAAAATATATTAAGTGCGGTGGTTCATAATGATGAAACAACTCCGCATTTATCTGTAATGCTTGTTCCTTTGGTGGACGGAAAGCTGAACGTAGCGAAATTTACAGACGGAATTTCTAAAATGAAGGATTTGCAGACAGCATTTGCGAGTGAGGTAGGCAAGAAATTTGGTTTAGAGCGTGGTATAGAGAGAGAAAGACCAAGAGATCATATAGAGCTTCAAAAGTATTACAAAGTAACAAATCAGATTTTTGAGCAGTTAAGGACACGTCCTGATGATTTAAAGGCATTGGGTGAGTTAGTAAAGCAGATAGATTATCAAAATGATGTAGGGGATATAGTTGAGAAGCTAAGTAAGGTGGGTAAGGAGAGTCAAGCTAAAATTGCTGAGAGAATATCAAAAGAGATTGATGAGATGTTAGGGGAAGAAAAGGGCTTGATGTTCGAGAATAAAATAACGGTTAAGGAAGCTAAAAAAATAATCCCCGAAGCTATTAAAAAAATACTTACTCAAGATTTAGAGGTATATCACAATGAAGAAGTGGCTAAATTGAGCCAAATTGATGAGTTTGAGAAAAAGTCGGTAGAACGTATTGATGAAAAAAGAAATGCCTTAAAAAGCGAAAGAGAGCGTTTAGAGAGTGAAAGAAAGGCGTTTGAGGAAGAGAGAGAAAAAACAAGAGAGCAATTAAAAAAGGAAGTCCTAGAAGAGCAGAATGGTAAATTTAATCGGCTTCTGAATTTTTGGCGAAAAAATGATGGGACAAAGCCCAAAGATGTTGATGAGTTCAATAATCTAATAAATAACACGATAGAAGGTTATAAGAATCGGATAAAAGGCTATGAGGATAGTTTAGAAAGAGAGAAAAAGAATAACGTTCATTTACTTGCAGAAAATCGAAAAATAGAAGCGGAGCTGAACAAGGTTAGAAATGAATTGGATACGCTCAAAAATGATATTAAAAACCCTGAATTTTTAAAAGGAAAGTTAGATGAAATTAAAAGATCAGAAGAGCAGAAAAACAAAATTGTTGAAGCTACTCAAAGAAGTAAAACCTCGTTTAAAATGGGTTGATAAGGCAATAGATATTATAGTGACTTTGTCATTGTTGTTTGTCGCTGTAATATTGATTGTTCCTCCTGTGTTGGTTTTTTTATATGAGGTGGGGAGCTTTATTATTCAGTTCATAACGATTATATTTCATTGGACTTGGAGAACTTATACCCCCATTGATAGTGCCATTCGTGCTTTTATTGGAATGTTAGGAATAGTTTGGGAATCATTATTGTACGGTTGGGGATTTTACATATTTTGGTTCGTATTTTTACTGTTTTGGATTCGTCAAATTTTATTGTTTCTTTACGGTTTAACATTGAAGAGGTTGATAAAAATCAATCGTGAAATCAGAAACCGTTGCTTATGATGTGGAGAAAATAGAATTGAGGTTATAACAAATACTAAATTAACCATATCAAACATTGTCTTATTTTAGCATCTCACCAAAAATTTTCGGAATAAGTATTGACTTTAACCTTAGGTCAATGTTTATGATTCGTGCTCATTCAGTTATCACATAGGAGAAAAACATGAAAAAACTT